>CAYQMZ010000596.1:0-5363 GCA_964418725.1 uncultured Pirellulaceae bacterium | reverse complement strand
GGGTACAGGCTCGGTGCGAATCTCTGCGCCGGCCTCCCGCGCCGAATCAACTTCAGTCAGCCAGCCTTCGCACCTAACAACCGTTCGCCACTAGCCGGATCGATCGCATTGGAAACATTGCCCGGTCCCGCATCGGTTCACCCACTCCGCAAAGAACAAACGCCGCATGATTAACCTTGGAGGGAGATGGTACTACTGGATGGTCGCTATTGCGGCACTGCATGGCCTGATCGTTTGGTGGTGCGTGACGAACGTTCCGGACGGCGCTTGGGTAATGGAAGGTGGGAATGAATCGGCAATTGCGTCCGTCGCCACCATCCTTTTGCTCTTGCTGAACCTGCCAACAATCGGTCTTTGCTTTGCGCTCGGGTTGCCACCATTGGCCTTTACCGCACCAGGACTACTCATCGGAAACTCGTGCCTGTGGGGCATTGCTTCGTCACTGATCCTGAAGCGATTCGTTACGGGCATCTATTAGCACAGATGGAGATGTTGATTTCCGAGGCCAAATTCCGCAGATGACGTGCCCTTCGTTTATCGACGACCGCTGTGCGTCACGACGACAGCGATGAGACTTATCACACTAGAAAGCTCAGCAAAGACGGACCGAGAAGAAAAATGAGCAATGCCGCAGCGAACGATACTGCACCTGCCCGCGTTGATTGGTATCGCCACTTGATTGCGGCGAAGAGCATACCGATTCCGCTACCCGCTACGCAAACGTTCTCTGCGAGGATACGTATAGGCAAGGTTTGCCCTCGCGACGTATAGAGCCAATATTGATAGCTACCATTTGCGGCAATTCCAAGCATGGCGATGCAGAGTACACACGACAACCAAAACATCCCAATGCAAACGAATGAGCCGTTGCGTTTGGCTGTGACAGGTACTGAGGTTGGGGTCTCAAAGGGGTTTTGGCTCATTTGCGTCGTCAACATGTCCATCATCGATCCTACCGTCTCTCTTCTGAATCGATCCTAACGCAAGCTGTACCAAACAGAAAGCAAATCAGCGCAGGTTGGCTTCGCCAGTCAGCTAAACGACGACTGGAAGAAGTCGTGAGGACCGCGAATGAGTTCTTGCGAGAGTCCGACGCGACTTGGGAAAGCTTCGAATGCGGACGGTGATTCGCGAACGCTACTCGTTACGGAATTTCCATGGAAAGAGGGCTGGGCATGATCGCTGTCAATGCAAAACGCCGAGTATTGCAACGGTCTCAACTGGTGACTTTAGTCGGTCTCGTCGTCCCAGAGAGACCGATGAGTTTGCGCCACACACGAGGTCTCGCCGACAAAATCTAGGGACTTTTCACAACCCCTATCTCCAAATAATGCCTGCCGCCCACAGACATCCCAGCAAGAGCACGATTAGTCCGGTGACTTGGTAGAAGCGATGTACTGCGTCGCCTTCGCCCCATGCGATGCGCGAACGGGCCACTAGGAGTTCGTAGACAACAAACTGACTCTTTATTGTTCCGCAGACGAGCATGAAGAGCCCGACGACTGCCATGGCTACACCCCCAAATACGTTCATCTATTTCTTTCAGATTTGAGGTCGAAATTAGGTGGTGTCGGAGCGTGAAAGATTACTGTCAAGCTATTCGAAAAGGTGCAGCTTGCCTTGTTGAAAATCATCCAACGCCGCAGCGAATCTGCGAAGTTTCCGTATCACGAGTCCCTTCTAAGCTCAGCGGATGATGTGTCGATGATGTGACCACAGTCTCGTAGGAAATCGGCTAGGAGCAGCGGTGTTGTCTGCGGTTAGACACCTAAGATAAAGTGCGACGATGAATCGGACGCACCTTAGTCGGCGAATTCAACTCGACGACAAGCTTTGTTCGTGCGTCCGTATTGACTAACATGTCCAATCGAAGGTGAACCGCATGAGTAATGGCCGCTCGTGTTCATTGCTTTCTCTATTGCTAATGGTGACGCTTGGGGCCGCCATTGCAGGACTATTCGCGATGCGTCAAAGGGTTATCCAAGCAGAGAAAGCCCGCGATTCGGCGCTCGCAGAGCGTGACGAACTTCGAGCCAAGTTCGGCCATATCGAGGTCAATGACGAGTCGAGGACGTACTTCGCACCGGTCAAGAGCTATGAAGGCGAAGACACCTTTCGAGCCATCTTTCCGGCTGGCAGTCGATACTTGCTGCACATCTCCGATACACCGATGAACAACTCCGAGGTTCCCGATGATTTGCCTCGCACCAAAACTATGTCGATGAACGGCTGGCGAGAAGGTGCCGACATTATCCTCAAGTGGGGCGTATGGGGAGGCGACTCAAAGCGGTTTGTCGTTTCTACGCAGACCGACGAGTTGTTTGATTATCAGATTGAGAACTGGAATGCTCCAGCAGGACATCCGAACGAGAGTTTCGATGTCGCTTCTGACCAACAGGTGTCGTTTGCGACCAGTGAGCGAGTCATCCTAAGCTACTTCGGCAATGAAAAGCTTCAACGGGGAATCGTTTTATGGCTTGAACCTCACGCTGACTGGGAGGAATGGAATGAGCGTCGCAAAGCCAAAAGCAAGTAAGTGCTAAAACCCATCGCATCTGCATCTGAATGAAACAAGATTGGATCCACGCAAAACCGAATGTTGAGCTAAGCGATTCCACTTCAGGCTCTTCGGATGATGTGCCTTCGACGAGTTAGCTGCCTGCAGATTTGCGGGCGGTCTCACGCGTGTCCCTAAACCGATGAGCACAAGGGCGAACCGCCATGGGGCGAGCAAGTTCGGACTATCACGTTGTGTCGATATCGGTCTCAACTGGAAGTCGCAAACGAACACCCAAGAGCCAGACGTAGTATTTATGCGTCTTCGCGTATCTTCCTGTGGCGAGATTCATCTCTCCCTTGTCAGCGTGGGACAACTCTGACCACATACGGACAAATCGTAGTGGGTAGAGCGACGTCACGAGCGCTCTGCTTGCTAAGATACTCGCCGGTAGCAGCGATGAATTCGTCGCGGGTTCGATTTCGTGCTAGTTCCGCGACACTGTTGGTTGCCCGGTTCTCCAGCAACGGCCAAGCCGCCAACGCCATGGCAAATAGCGCCATGAGTATCAACAGTGTTCGAAGTGAGAAGTGCATCCTATGCAGCTTCATTGGAATCCCTCGCTTTGGTTTGCCAGTCGCGAACCTATGCAAAAGGACGACCGAAGCATAGGTCGATTGTGCCTCGAAGTAAGAAATACCGCGTGGCACAAAAACTGATTTTTCGGTTTCTGTTTGAGCAAGCGGAAGAATCTGCTCGAATAAAACGTAGTTCTCGCGGCCAGAAACTGGTCAAAACGTTCGAGGCCACGTCGCAACAAACTAAGCGGACCTGAAATGAAAAGCATTCCCTGGCTCAGTTCAGCTTGCCTTCACCTCGTGGTGCTCTGTTTTTTATTTTTGCAAGTTATTCAGCAGCCGCTTGTGCGATCTGGTATCGCACTCGTCTACCAACCCGTGATAGTCCCTGAATACGAATTTGAAGAGCTTCTAGAGATCGAAGTCGACATCATTCCGATTGCTGCACAAAATCTCGATGCGACCACGTCGTCACTTCAGGCTCCAGCAGAAAGAGCGTTTCCGGTACAACGTTCTGACAACGGCGAGTCTCCGACAAGCAGAGGTAGATCCAAACCCAATACTGGAACAGAAGACGCCATCGTAGTTCCCGGCGCATGGGATGGCTCATCTGTTGCTGGAATAGAAGTGGGAACTCCCAATGACGAAGGACTCGATGGCATTCTATTCTTGACGGGCGTTCTCCTTTCACGCGGCGATACCGCAAAGCGGATCGAAGCCATTGTTAGAGCGTCACCTGAAGCTTATCACTACTTGCTAACGAAAGGTGGGTATATGACGTGGACCGATGATGTTCTCCGCTTCAACCGAGGATTATCTGAGCGACGTTACCGCCCCTTACGACGCGGTGGTTTACCATATGGCATGAAACGTCTAGCGGAGGAAATTGCGACTCAGAAGCCAGAAGTCGTTCACGCATTTATCGACCGAACGCAAGTAACTTCCATTGATCAAATTGAAAGCATGACGAGAGAATACTTTGATGGCATTCAGTTTGAAATCCATTTGGTTGAATAGCCGCACCTGCGACTAGGTCGCGCGACTCTTCGCCGCGACGCTGTCTGTCGGTTTGCATCCTATCTCTACTGCTTGGAAGGGTGCGAGCCTAGTGCACGAAGCTCTGTGGTCTATTTCACCTCAGCACTAAAGACCGAACGGCGAAGCCCCTGGGTTTGACAACATCCTGTGTTTCTCCTGATGGCTGGCGATCCAATGACTACACCATGTTGATGAATCAGGAGAAATCTACTTTTCTCGATCCGACTGCCGCTTTCATCGAATTAGATCAACGTGAACCCTCACCGATAATGCCACCAATCGATGCTCAGTGAGGATGTGCAAACTTGTCGTACGAAGTGCATTGCATTCACTCCTGTGGAACACGACGCCAACCGCGAACGCCGTTGACATGACAGTTCGGCAAGGATTTTTGCAGGTCCGCAATGGCGTTGTCCGTTACACCCTGCGGCACATCGCGCGGGACGCCACGACCGGTGTCGTGCAAATAGATTACCTTCAAACCATCCAGCATTCGTAGATGCTCAACGCCGGTGTCTGTAATCGGCGTTCCGGCAAGCATCACATTTTCCAACGAAGACAATTGATGCAAGCTCGCTAGGCTTGAATCATCGATTGCTGTCCCCTGTAGTCGCAGAGTGCGGAGTTTCGGAAGATTGCTTAGGTGTTCAAGGCTCTGTCCGGTGATGCTGGTGTCATCAAGTACTAACTCCTCGAGGTTGGTTAGTTCTGTAACGTGGGCCAATCCCGCGTCCGTAATCTCCGTGCCTCGCAGATCTAGAATCCACAGGTTGGAGAGCTTGGACAGACAAACCAGTCCATTATCCGTGATATCAGTGTCCGCGAGATCGAGCGAGAGAACGGTAGTGTTGGCCAGGTCGGTAAGACGAACTAGATTGGCTACGAAAATCAAATCGTCATCAGTTGCACTCGTGCCAGCCAAGGAAACCCTCGCCTTTCCAATCGAGCCACCCAAATGCCTAATTCGAGTTTCCGCCTGCCAACGTTTGTGCCAGTAGTTTCCATACGGTGCAATCGCAATAGCTATGATCGTCAGCGATAGTATCATCCCTCGCACGCTGTACTTTCGCCAACCAAGCTGCGTTCGACGTTCTGTCAAATTACTGCCGAGCACAACACTGGCAAGAGCTGCAAGAACGACAGCCACAGCGACGAACGTCTTTCGCATATGTATTCCTGCAAACGAATTGACACGACGCAATTGTTGGCTCGTTGCGTGTTAAAACGTTACATGCCAGCAAAAAAGAAGA
>CAYQMZ010000595.1:0-5373 GCA_964418725.1 uncultured Pirellulaceae bacterium | reverse complement strand
CGGAGATCATGCACCCTGGCCCGGGCACGAAGACAACGGCAAGTGCTCGATGGCGGCTGTGTTGTTTGACTTGCTGGGAGACCACGAGGCAGCCACGTACTTCGCCAAAATGAGCACTGCGGCTTACGACGAACGGGAACGCGGACACACGGGGAATTTCTTCAATATTGTGTGGGCCATGCCGGCCGTGTCTCGTTGCGGTCCGTTGGCCACGGCCGCATATTGGCGCGAACAGTCGTGGTACTACGATTTGGCTCGCGGTTGGGATGGCACGTATCGTTACCAAGGTTCGCCGGTCGGAGAGGAAGAGCACGGGAAGTATGCCGATTTCGACAGTGCAGGATGCTACTTGCTCGCTTACGCGTTGCCGCTGAAGAGCCTTTACATTACGGGCAAGAAACCGAGTACGGTTCCCTCGCTTAACGCCGCGGAGGTGGATGACGTGATTGCAGCGGGACGCGGTTTTTTCACGACGAAGAAAACGGAACGCTTTCACTACCGGGATCGAAGCAACGATCAGCTACTCGCAGGACTGGCGAGTTGGTCGCCGTCAGTTCGTAAACGATCAGCACAAGAGCTTAAGACGCGTGACGGGGATTTCCTTCCGACACTTGTGAAGTTGTTGAATTCTGATGATCGCTATTCGCGGTACGGTGCGGCCAAGGCACTCGGTTTCCTTCGCCCCAAAGAAGGAGCAGCTGCCAGTGTGTCTTCGCTAACCAACGCTTTGCAGGCCGAGGATTTGTATCTTCGCATCCTCGCGGCGGAGGCGTTGGCGAACATTGGCAAGCCAGCGAATTCGGCTATCCCAGCGATGCTGGAACGACTTGGCCAAGTCAAATCGAAAGACGATCCGCGAGGCACGGAACACCGTTATCTGTGCTTCAGTTTGTTCGACCGACGCCGTGGGCTGCTCGCCAAATCGCTGGCGGGTGTTGATCGCGAATTGCTTTTGAAGGCGGTACGCGTCGGCCTGCAAAACGAGGATGGACGTGCGCGCAGTACCCTTGGGAGCGTTTACCAACAACTCACCTACGAAGAGATCAAGCCACTGTTGCCCGCGATCCATCAAGCTACGGTCGAGCCGGCGCCGAGCGGTATCATGTTCGCCAGCGGCATTCGGCTGAGTGGTGTCGAGCTCCTGGCAAAGCACAGAATTCGCGAAGGCATGCCTCTATGTATTCAAATCATGGAGATCAACAAATGGGGAAAGAAAAATCGGATCACACGCTGCCTGAAGACTCTTGAAAGTTACGGCGGCGCCGCAAAGGCTGTCTTACCCGAGCTTCGGCAACTCGAAAAAGATCTGAGGACGCATCAGGAGAAACGCATGCTTGCTCAACTTGCCCAGCGGGTTACGCACTTAATCGGAACGCTTGAAAGGGCTGGCGACTCAGTCGAACTACGCAGCCTCAAGGACACTTAGATTCAGTCGTGTTGAGCGTCACGCTAAATCGACGAAGTAACGATGAAGAAAACCCGTACCGAAAACCGGACCTTTTACATGAGACCTACGCTCACAACCACGATTGTTTTGCTTCTGCTTTGTTCACTGGGTAACGCCGCAGAACCAGCAAGCAGGCAAGCCGATCAACTTCCCAATTTCGTCTTTTTCCTGGTAGACGATCTGGGCTGGATGGACATCGGAGCAAATGGCAGCTCGTTTTACGAAACGCCAAACATCGACAAGTTGGCGGGCGAAGGAGTTCGATTCACACAAGCCTATGCTGCTTCGCCGGTGTGTTCGCCGACGAGGGCTTCGATTCTGACGGGTAAGAACCCGGCGCGAATCAATCTCACTCAGTGGATCGGTGGTCCCGGTAACCCAGACTATGAACGGAATCTCTCGCTGGATGAGGTGCTGTTTCCGGAACTGCTGCAGGAAGCCGGCTACAAGAATATCTTTTTGGGGAAGTGGCACCTCAACAATCGAAGCGGCGAAGGTACGTACTGGCCAGATAAACAGGGGTTCGATATCAACGTCGCCGGCCACTTCCGCGGCGGGTTGTATATCAAGAACAAGTACTTCTCGCCTTGGGATATTCCCAACATCGAAAATGGTCCGGCCGGCGAGTACATAACCGATCGGCTCGCCAACGAAGCCGTCAGTTTTATCGATAAGAATCACGACTCTCCGTTTTTGGTCTATTTTTCCTTCTACAACGTGCACGCTCCGTTCGATGCGCGCAAGGAGCTAGTGTCAAAGTTCGAGGAGAAAAAGAAAACCTTAGAGCTGTCCGCAGAACAACGATTTGAGGACTTTGCGTTTGGCGAAAAGTCGGTGAAGTTCCGTGATCAGCAGGATCATGCAACTTACGCGGCGATGGTTGCATCGATGGACCAGGCTGTCGGCCGAGTCCTGAATGCCGTCAAAGCCAAAGGCATCGAAGACAACACGGTTGTCATTTTCTTTTCGGACAACGGAGGTCTGTCCACATCCGAAGGGATGCCAACTGCCAACACGCCGCTGAAGGCCGGAAAGGGTTGGTTGTACGAAGGCGGCATCCGCGAGCCGGCGATCATCAAGTGGCCGGGAGTTGCCAAACCAGCTGTCTCGGACGTCGTTATCACCAGCATGGACTTCTATCCCACTATCCTCGAGATAGCCGGACAGTCGCTTCGCCCTGAGCTTCACAACGACGGTAAGAGTCTGGTGCCCGTGTTGAAAGGCTCGACTGACGAGATCCACGATGCCGTGTACTTCCATTACCCGCATCGCTCGAATCAGAAAGGTCGTCCGAGTAGCGCAGTCCGCAAGGGGGATCACAAGCTCATTGTTTTCTTCGACGACGATCACCGAGAACTGTACAACCTGAAAGACGACATTGGCGAGCAGCACAATTTGGTCGACGAGCTGCCGAACTTGGCAGACACCCTTCATAGCGACCTAAAGAGTTGGTGGAAGGAAGTTGACGCACGCTTTCCGAAGTGAAGTTCTGTCCCGTCTCGTTTCAGTGAGGTCATTCCGGTTAGTATCCTCCCTCCACAGCCTTCCCAAAATCTCGGACACCGTCGCAAGATCCAGAAGTCATTGAACACCCTACACCGACTCACGTGGTTTTGATGGGCGGGCGTTGTCGACTAGACTCGTAAAGGTGAGTTCGTTAACGCGTAGAGACATCTAAGCAAGTCGTGAAATCCCTAGTTGATATCGTCAGCAGTTTTGATTCCGTCGAAACGAATTCCGAGCAGTTGTTCGAGTCGGTCTATGGCGAGTTAAAAAGCCTGGCGGCTGCTCTAATGGCCCGAGAATCACCTGGGCGAACGTTGCAGGCTACCGCGCTTGTGCATGAAGTTTACATGCGTTTGATAACGCAATTGGACAATGCAAGTGGTCGGGACAAGGGAGATCTTCCGTGGCCAAGCCGCGCAGCGTTTTTTGGAGCCGCTGCCGAGTCGATGCGGAGGATACTGATTGACAGCGCGCGTCGGCGCAAGCGAATCAAGCGAGGTGGAGACCGAGAGCGAGTCGAGTTACGGGCCGAAGATCTAATTGTCTCTGCTCCGCCGGACGATTTACTTGCTCTGGATGAGGCACTCCAAAAATTGGAACAAGCGGATTCCAAGAAGGCAGATGTCGTGAAACTTCGGTATTTCGCGGGGCTTTCCGTGGAAGAAACAGCTTTGGCCCTGGAACTATCGACGGCGACGGTAAAACGCTACTGGGCCTATTCAAAAGCCTGGCTGGCCAGAGAAATTGACACTTCGAAATAGTTCGCAGAAATTTGATCCCGGGCCTGCGTGAACGACGCCTATCTTTAAGGCCCCTCCGACGATCCTATTCTTAGACGATTCATGCAGAACGCTAGCGACGACGAGGAACTGTTTTTAAGAGCGATCGATATCGTCGATCCAGCGGAGCGGTCCAAGTTCGTAAGAGATTCCTGCGCCGGTTGCCCGGAACTTGAAAAGTCGGTTAGGGAACTTCTGCAATATCACGACGACAACCCCATGTTCCTCGAACAACAGGAACCGAGCATTTCGCCTGAGCTTCAGGCGGCGGACAGAGTCGATGAGTATGAGATTGTCGAAGTCTTGGGGGATGGCGGTTTTGGGATCGTCTACCGAGCAAGGCAAGAGGAACCGATCCGGCGCGAAGTGGCCCTGAAGGTACTGAAGGTGGGGATGGATACGGCGGCTGTCGTGCAGCGGTTCGAACAGGAAAGACAAACGCTGGCGATGCTTAAGCATCCTCAGATTGCCGCTGTCATTGCCGCCGGCGCCACAGAATCCGGGCGACCGTACTTTGTAATGGAACTTGTCGAAGGCATGCCCCTCGACGAATTCTGTGACTCCCAGCGATTGAGCATCCGGCAACGCTTGGACATCCTGCTACAAGTTTGTGCTGCAGTGCAACATGCCCACCAGAAAGGAGTCATTCATCGCGATCTCAAGCCATCCAACATCATGGTGATGGGAAAAGACGAAGGTAACGTTAAGCCGCAAGTGAAAGTCATTGACTTTGGGATCGCAAAAGTGGTCGAGGCACCGACGGGTGCAACTCAGCATGGACAACTGCTTGGCACCCCCGACTATATGAGCCCCGAACAACGTGCGCAAGCCGCTGACGTCGATATCCGCAGCGACGTTTATGCGCTCGGTGCATTGCTGTGCAAGCTGCTCACCAGTCGGCCTCCACAATTCCAAGTGGTAACTCGAACACGGAGCTTGGAGCAGGACTCATTGATCTTGCCATCGTCTCAAGTCCGCAAGTTCGACGCGAAGCGTTTGCAAACCATTGCGCTCAATCGGCGTGAGACATCCAAGACGTTGCCGAAAGCCTGCGTCGGCGAACTGGACTGGATTGCACGCAAAGCACTTGCCGCGTCACCAGATGAACGCTACACATCGGTCGTTACGTTCGCGGCAGATATCAAGGCATACTTGAAGAGCGAACCGGTATCGGCCGGGCCGCCAACGTGGCTCTACCGAGCAAAGAAGTTCATTCGACGCAACCGAGTGGCTTCGCTTTGTTTGGCCATGCTAGTGCTTTCTGTGTTGGTTGGCACAGTGGTTTCCACAGCTGGCTTCGTCGAGGCCCGCCGGGAGCGACAATCGGCAATCGCTGAACGCGACAACTCACGCGAGACGACTATGCTCATGCGGCAATTGCTGAGCATTGGAAACATCCAAGCCGGGCACCAAGCGAATCTGACGGTTCGTGAGATGCTTGACGAGTTCTCCGGCATCTTGGACTCACCCGAATCTACGCGCTTGCAGCCGCAGGTCGAAGCCGACATTCGCCAGACTCTTGGCAAGTCTTATTGGAGCCTCGGATTGATGGATCGTGCCGGGCCTCATCTCCGTCGAGCGTTCGAGCTTCGCAAAAGTGTTTTAGGGACTGAGCATGTGGAAACGGCGAGAATTGAAGTC
>CAYQMZ010000594.1:0-5395 GCA_964418725.1 uncultured Pirellulaceae bacterium | reverse complement strand
TTCTACAGGTCTCTTCAGCCGGTCGTCCGACTGGCATTCGGCGGCGCGTTCCTTTGGTTGCTGTTTGTCTGGTGCATCTACTTCCGCGACGACAATTTCATGACAACGTCGTTCATGGTGGGTATTCCAGCACATATCCTGGCCGCGATGCTGTACGTCCCGCTTTTGATTCGTTGGTATAAGCTCGCTCGCGACTAGCCGATTTGGTTCATAGGCGGAAATGTCCGTAGTGGGGAAGAACGCCATGCAACTTGATTTGAAGCGGCGGAGGTCCGCCCGGTATCATCAAGTGCTACCGTCGATAACCTTGGAAACGATTGGCTGTTGCAATGTTGCAGAACGGGAAATTCGGGAAATCGCGCATCGCTGATTTCGCGATCATCTTCGTGGTTAGTGTGTTGTGCTATGAGGGCTACACGAAGTCACACTTCTTCAGCTACACCCGCGACAGCGTTTCCGTGCCACTGGTGTTTCTCGGCGGCTGTATTGCGGCCCTCTATCCGTTTCGGCCACACAATCGAATCCTGTGGCTAATCACAGTGCCGTTCGGAGTGACTATTCTGCCACTAATTGGCTACAACGTTCACATGCGTTTGACCGCGGCGCCGGGGCACGAAATGCCTTCCAGCGTCGCGACGCTGTTGCCGACGGTCTTGTTGTTCCTGATTGCAACGATCATCTGGCTACCTCCAGCATTCTTTGGCTGGCGGCTTCGTTGCGAAACGGCCGACGAGGACGCGTCAAGGACCATGGGACTCAAAGAGCTTTTCGCCATCACAGGCATCATGTGCGTCCTGCTGGTGCTATTTCGCGATAGCTTCGCCGTCGGCGCGGAATCCCAGTCCAGGCCAATGTATACGGCATTGGCCGTCATGAGTTTTTTCAACCAACCTGAGAACTGGTTGTTCCTGATTTTGGTTGGGGCGGGACTATTCTTCGACTGGCGACTTGCTGTTGGCATTGCGTTGGTTTCGTTTGTTGCTTCGTCCATGCTTGAATGGCATCTTGACCATCTGGCTAACGTGAATGCGACGCGCAGATTACAGCTGAGCGGTATTATTGGGACGCCCATCTCAACTGCTAGTACGCCCTATGTTTCGATCGCATTTCGTCACGCGTGGCAGCTCACCGTGCTCGTCATTGCGATCGTAATGGGACGTTTGGCTGGCTACAGAATCCGACGACGACGGCCCCAGCTTGGCGAAAGTCCAGAGAACACGGTTCCGACGTCGTCATGAGGATGATTAATGGGAACGCCGATGCGAGCGCGTTAGGGCAACGTCCAATCAATCGGTGTTCGCAAACGCACTTGTTCTTGCAGCGGCTGAATCTGCTTCAACATTCCGCGTGTGTCGAGCTGTTCGCGCGACATCATGGCTGCAGCAACGCCGGCAGCGGTACCAGTTGACCACTCCGTTGGATGCAGTCGCGTCGCAGAATTCGCTAGGAACGATTGCGCCATTGTCTTCCCAGCGACGAGCAAGTTTCCGACGCCGTCGTTCGTCAACGCACGGAAGGGAATCGTAAAGGGCGCGATCTGGTACTCGGCATCGATGTATGCGGGGTACTTTCGGTCAGCCATTGGATGAATGTCCACCGGGTACGCCCCAAGGGCAATCCGATCTGCGAATGTTTTGGCTATCGAGCCGCTTGCTATCGGCTGCAGATCACTGACTTTCAACAGATAGCCATCTAACCCGATCGACCGTCGTGTGTCTCGAATGTTGGGCAACTTCGACAGCCCATGGGGCGCCCCCAAGGCCTCTCGATTCAAGGAAATGCGAGCTGTCGACATATCTTTCGGCGCGTTGTCCTTGAACCAATGATGCCATGCGTAAGCGCGATCTTCGGCACGCGCCATGACTTGCAAATCCACGCCTCCAAGCCAGCCTGCTTTCGCCTGCTTCGTTGAAGCCTGCTTTTCCAAAAACAAATAGCCGAACGGGTAGTCATTGACGCCTTCGTCACGTTTGACGTAGTAGCCCCAATTCTGGAGGCAAAGATCCCCTGATGTGACTTCCTGCTGTGTCGCACGAAGCCGCCGATACGTCCAAACAAGTTTCCAGCCGTTTTTTCGTTCGCGGTAATCACCAAGCCCAAGTTTGCTGGCTTTCGGCGTTGGCACCCACTCGTCTCGTGATCGATCCTCGGTCGCGTGAAGTTCTTGGACAATTCCGTACGTGATCGACTGCCCGAATGACTGGTCCCCTTCGGTGCCCCCGTCGACCGACTCTACTCCGATCAGGTACGGCGCATCGGCAAGCACCAACAGTTCTCCCCATTCGGTCGCATCTACAAAGACGGTTCCCTGACTACGAAACTCATGAACTACCTTCGTGAATCGCGCTGAGTCCTTCGCCGAATACCAATCCTGCAGTTCCTGCGATGGCAACCGATCGTAGCCAACATAAGACCGTTTAGCCTTCCGCTGAATTGCACTGACGGCAGTAATGCGCCCCCCCGATACGTTCGCCGATTTGATGACCGTCTCGCGGAACACGTTGAGGTTCGGCAGGCTCCGTTCGAGAGGTTCGAGGTGATTGCGAAGTAGCTCCGCAGGCTCGAAGCAAAATCGGCTTACCCAACACCTACCCGGACAGCCAGTTGCATCCAACATCTTGCGGAGGTGGGGACTGATATTGGCCGGCGTGCGAGCAATCGCAGCAACATCCATCGTCACATTGCCGTTGTCATCCATCAATTTGTGCCACGCCTCATCGACAGCGGGAACTCCACTGGACGTCAGTTGACCACCGATCCAGTCGGTCGGCTCCAGCAACGCTACGTGCGCGCCGGACTCAGCAGCGCTGACCGCAGCGGCAAATGCGGCCGTTGAGCCTCCAGCAATCACGACGTCAAAGTCTTCATGGACTTCAGCCGCGCCGGCGAAACGACAAAGAAATGCGAAGACTAGATAGAGCACAAAGTGTTGATTCTTCATGCCGCTAGTCTAGCTGACAGACCATGAGCCGTCAGAGAGCTGGTTACTTCCAGCAAACGAAGCCGTACTGCCGTATGAACTGCACAGTCAGACAGACGAACCCTAGGTACAGGAATGCCGAAGGCTCAGGTACAGGCGTTACGTTAAAAGGGAATACCGCCATTTGGCGAACACCCAGCGTCTTAGAGCCGACGACCTGACCGTTTGCACGAGCGGTGAATTCACCATCGTCGGTTCCGGACAGTGCTGCGCCGTTAGCGAACGACGCGTCGCCGCCTGCAACGGCCAACAGATAGTTTCCCGTGCTGAGTGACGCCGTGAGCGATGTGGTGGAATTGGTGATCAAGTTTCCCGCTAGGTCGTAGATGGCGAGTTCGGCCGTGGGGCTGGCTCGGCTTGAATCTAGGATTCCAACCGAGATCGTGTTGCTACCCTCGAATAACGTGAAAGAGTTTGTGGAGTTCAGAGCTTCGGAAAATGTAAATCGGACTCCCGAGTTCCCAGGGAGTCTAGTCCAAATTGCATCGGGGTCAGAATTGCTGTCCGTCCCGCTGCCTCCGGCGGGATTCTCAAAAGCCTCAAAGCTCAACGTGTTTCCACTCGTCAGCCAAAACAGTCCCTGCTGAACCCCTTGATCAACCGGGACGACCTGGCCACTCTCTTTCCTGCTCTCTTCGGCCGCTGTCGATACGCCATCAACTTGTATGGGAGCAGCTGAAAACGTTCCGCCTGCAGCTGGACTGAAATCTACCGAAGCCCCCGGTACTAAGCCGACGGAGAAATCGGCCTCGGAGAGGAATGTGGAGCTAACATTTGCAGTGATAACTCCTTCAAATTTGACCTGGGTGTAGATTGCGTTGGCTTCGGCATAGACATGCTCAAACTTCCCGTTGCTGGCATTCCCTTTTTCACCAAACGAGTTGAGTTCATCAAGCATGTCAGGCGCCGTAACCACGTAGTCCCCAAACGACGTGCCGCAAAATACGAGCAAGCAGACAATCCATAATCTCGGCATGTGTGCAGCGAGGGGCCTCATGGCTCACCCCAGTTTTCCATTAGATGCGTAACTCTCAGAAGCTACCCAATTGCTACATTCTTTGCGAGAAATTCGCAATGGTGGTCTGACGCCAAGGGCCCTCGGCAAGTCGCAACTCACAGCGAAAACTTACGCCGTCGCTAAACACCTCCCGTTTTAACAACGGCGAACCACCTTCCGACAAGGTGGCTTGGTGCCGAGTTTATTCGCCGGAATTACGTCTTGATCAACGCAGAATTTTGGCGAAGGCGACGACGCCCCACAGCGGTTAGCAAGCAGAGGCCTGCCATCGCCCAAAGACCATCGGGCTCCGGAACGGGCCTGGCGACGAATCCAAATACGGGGTCCAGGCCCGGCAGCGAATAGACTCCCACCAAGGCTCCAGCGTCATTGATGCCTGTCACGCTTGTGAATTCTGCTCCGGGAAATGCAATGTCGCGAAACTCGCCACCCTCGAAGACGAACGAACTTGCTGTCTCATCTTCAAAAAACACGTCGCCAATAATGGCACCATTGTTGTTAATGGCAATCACCTCAGCCGAGCCACCCGGGTACGTGAACTCCTCGAACTCTCCGTCGCGATAGATAAAGCTGGCGGACGATTCATCTTCACGGTAGCCACCCGCGACGATAGTACCTTCGCCGTTGGCATGAGCGATGCTGAGTTCCACAATCCCTGGGATCGAGATCAATTCGATCGCGTCGCCGTCTTTTCGAAAGATCGTGTCGCCATCGAATCCGACAGCAACGCCGGTTACCACGCTCGACTCGTCAATCGACGACGGCCATGTAATCAGCGCGTCAGCCGCAGCAGCGAAAGTCTCAAAATTGCCGACTGCGTCGACCTGAAATCCAACGAAGCTGAACGCCTCTTCGTCTACTCCCGAGCCCACCATTTCGCCAGCGTCATTGATCGCCGAAACTTCCACCTCAGCAATGCCCATGTCTGGGAAGTCAATGAGTTGGTACTCGCCTGCGGTGTAGGAGAACGAAGTTCCGAGAAAGTCTTCCTCGGACTCGTAGTAAACGCCCACAACAACGTCGTTATTGTTAATGTCTAAAGGCACCGTTTCAGCGGAATCGCCGATACGGAATGACTCAAAGACGTAATCTTGTGCGGACGCCAGACTTGCCCATGCGGCGAAGAAGAAGAGGGCAACGATATTTCGACAGATACTTTTCACAGTGTTTCTCCAATGGATACAGGTCAGATTTCGAACAGACTTCAACGAGATCTTTTGTCATTGGCAACTTGTGAAAATGCTCCGGTGAATAGTTGTCTAATACAGGCCTGCTCAGCTTATCGCCGAGGTGGACTACGCGTTTCGAAAAATTCTGGCGTGCGACTAAATCCGCTTCCGCAGGGGCCGAATGATAAACGTAATGAACAGCATGAAGCGAAAGTCTAGCGTTGGCTC
>CAYQMZ010000593.1:0-5396 GCA_964418725.1 uncultured Pirellulaceae bacterium | reverse complement strand
TGCATGGCTGGCCCAAGTTTCTCCTTCAACTCGCTGCACACTGCGATTGCACCGTCCGTTTCGACGACCTCAAGGGCAGTGTCGATAGCGCGAACAACGTTTTCCCAAGTCTGTTGTTCCGGTCCGCCCCCAATCGCGGCAACGACTAGGCCAACCGGATTTTCTACACTCACTTGCCAAACACTGTTCGCCAATTCGGTGGCTTTCTTCTTGACGGCGTTTGGCTCGCCGGCGATGACGTGCAACGCTTCACTGTTGCCGGCCGGAACGAGGGTGACGACCATCTGAACTCCCAGGATCCAGCCCGCCTCCTCACAATCGGATGAGCGCTTTTCGATCTTCTTTTCGGATCGGGACGCTAGGCTCTTCGTAAATCGGCGCTGAGTTTCTTCGTCTGCAAATACAGGAAACCAAGCGTGGTGCAAGCCGAGGTTCGTGGGGTCGTGGTGTGTGAGTTGGATGCGGCTGGCTGTCGCTGATTCAACCTTGCTCAACAATTGCTTGTCGGTAAATCCCCGATCGTTCTCTGCACGAACGACGCGAATGAGTTCCGGAGGGACACCAACTTCCAGCAACGAATGGATGACGCCCGCAACTAACTGGGGCGCACATGCGACTCCCGGTTCCAGGGCGATTGCCACTTCATCATCCGGCAGCACCATCATCTCCAGGGGAGGGAAATCCAGCGGTTCGCGAAGCGCAGCACTGACAGCTTCCGCTGGATCCTCGACCGTAACGACACTTGGAAGCAGGTTGTCAGCGGTGCGCGCACCATCGGGCGGGCTGAGCTCTACCCTTCCGTTTTGGCCGAAATTCAAACTGGAGGCCATCCGCTTGCCTTTGTGATGGAGTAAGTGTCGAAAGTGATCCGAAGCGGTGCTTGGATGCTTCTTCGTATTTTCGCCAACAACATCTAATGGTCAATGTGCTTGGTTGGACTGGTGGCTTTCCCAGGCTTCGATAACAATCGCCAGCATGACCTCAGAAACAGACCATATTCGACGGACTCGATGTATTTTCGGCGGCTATCTCGGCGGTTCCGGAGCGAGAATGCTCGACCTAATCTTCCTATGTCTGATGGTCTTTGCGCTGGCGGTTGGTTGTGCGAAGCCGCCCGGTCCTGCTGCTCCCACGAAGGAGGTGGGTAACCAATCGAATTCATCCGCCGATGCGACGGGAAATCCGGATAGCGTTGCCAGTCCAGCGGGTGCGGAGCGTGGGAGGCCAGATGCTCCGATCCAGTCCGAACTGATCGCTCGCTATGCACGACTCAGCGAATACTCGGACACAACCACATTGCGGTTGACGTATCGCTTCGAAGACGGTCGGCAGGAATCTGAAAGTACTGTCCTCGAAACTAGTTTGGCAAAACCGAATCGACTGCGTGTAGCGTTATCGAACGCCGACAATCGGGTGGAGGTTGTCAGTGACGGCCAGAATATGCAGGCCAGGATTATTGACCCGGTTACGAACAACTTCGACGGGCAAATGGTGCTCACTGATGCACCAGAGAAGCTTACCGTTTCCGATTTGTACAAGATTACCGAGCTGTTGGATCCGGTGGCCCCTGATGAAATGCTCAGTGCGTTGCTGGGAGCTCCAACGGGGTTGGACATGTGTCCTCTTGGAATTCTCTTGAATGAAGGCGGGTTGGTCGAGCTGCTGAAGAGTTATCCACTTCGTCGATTGGGTGAAGAGACGATTCGCCGGGATCCTGCAACGCTAAACGCAGCAACGCAGCGAGCCAAGGAATCGCCCACTGAATGCGTTGTGGAGAGTCTCGTTTCGACGGACGGAGAATACCGGTTTTGGATCGAGAAACGCACGGGTCTGTTGCAACGTATCGTTTTTCCTCCTTCGCTGACGAACCTGCCACCGGGAATCAAACAGGTGGAATTGGTAGCCGACATCAGCGATGTTCGAACCGCCAATGATCCACAGGGTTTTCGTTTGCCCGACACTGGTAAGAGTGAAACGAACAATCAGTCGCAAGTGCGTCACTTCGTGCTGCCGCCGTTGCCTCCCGCCACAGAATTGTGGGGAAAGCGATTGAGTGGGCTGAAGTTTACGACATCCGATCAGAAAGAGGTCGAACTCAATAATCGAAACGACCAGATCACAGTGGTGACTTGGTTTCATGATCATCCAGCCAGTCGATTGGTGATCGACCAATTGGAGGCACTGCGTTCGCGTGCCGATGACCAGGTTCGGTTTGTTCATGTGTTGGTGGATCAGCGAAACGGTTCGAAGCCCTTGTTTAACTTGTCCGATTGGAGTTTTGCACAGCCGCCGGTGCTAGACACCAACGCTGTTGGACTGCGTGAACTTGGAGTCAAGCAGGCACCGACAACAGCGATCATAGGTACCGACAACACCTTGCAGTACTTTGAAGTGGGCGCGAATCCCGCTATCGGCAGCAACGTCGTTGCAGTGATTGAGCGACTGAAGACGGGGCAGAACGTTGCTGGAGAGACAGTCAATCGATATCAAGCGATGAAAGAAGCCTATCAACGGCAGTTGGCGTTGGCGAAGGCTGGTGACGGTTGGATAGAGCAAATTGAATCTGAATTGCCGTCGCCAACTGAACCCGCTCAGCTGAAGCTAACGGAGGCTTGGAAGACAGACCAAGTGGCAGAGCCTGGGAACTTGCTGATTGTCCCCGGTAGAATCAAACGGTTGGTCGTAGTCGATGGATGGAACCAACTGGTAACGCTTGACGCCGATGGCAAAATTCAAAAACGCACCATGCTGGAATTGCCTGCAGATGCAGGAATTACGATGCTGCGTGCGGGCAAGGACAAACGCGACCGTGGGCTGATAGCCGCGGCCACGCGAGGAGGTCGTCGGGCGTTCCTTCTCGATTTCGGCGGGAAGCTTCTGATGCAATATCCGCGCGTCGTGGATCCGGCAGCGGCGTTGGGTGATTTAGCGTTCGGAGATTTAGACGGTGACAACCAACCGGAATTGTTAGTCGCGTGGCAAGGCAATCGAGGCACACACTGTGTGGCCATTGATGGAAAACAACGCTGGATTAATCGCGTAGCGTCAGGTGTGGTTTCGGCGACGGTAGTGCCCACAACTCAAGGTCGAAGTTCCGTGTTGGTGGCTGGCGAAAAGGGGCGTCCTTACTTGATTGATCAAGATGGTCGCACCGAACAAGAAGTTTCCATTGGGTTGCTTGCCGTACATCAATTCACCGCCTGGCCTGGCAGTGCTCGAGGCTACGAGAGTCTGTTGGCTCCAGCGGATGCGATGCTGGGAGACACGTTCGCGAACTATTGCGGAATTGCAACGACCGGCGGCGGAAACATAACGGCAATTGGCGTGAACAAGAAGTGGAATGGCTTGTGGGAATACCCCTTGCCATCCGGAGTGTACCGCCATCAAGTAGATTGGCCGCAGTCGATCGATATTCCCAAAATCGGTCCAACTTGGCTGCTCCCTGGTGCGGACGGTTCGATTCACTTTGTCGCGGCGGACGGGAAATTCACCGACTCGTTTCGAACCGGGCGACATATCCGGGGCTTGGCAGCCTTGCGCGCGAATGGTGAACCGTTGTTGGTTGTCGCCACGGATCAACGGATTCAAGCGTATCGTGTTGCGTCGGCGGAATAGCTTGCCTCCCAGCGTGAATGCACGGGATGAGAAAACGAAGGAGCGAAACCACACGGGTTACGCTCCTTCCAATCGTCTAACGAACCACCTGAGTGATGACGCCGGAACCAACCGTACGGCTGCCTTCACGGATCGCGAAGCGAGCACCGTCAGCAATTGCGATCGGTTGTCCCAGTTTCACTCGAAGCTTTACTCCGTCGCCAGGCATAGCGATTTCGCTGTCTAGCAGCCTCGTTTTTCCTGGCACATCGGTCGTACGAAAGAAGAACTGAGGCATGTAGCCGTCGACAAAGGGAGTGTGCCGTCCTCCTTCTTCCTTTCCAAGCACGTACACTTCGGCTTCGAATTCGGAATGAGGAGCCAGCGAACCCCGCGCTGCGAGTACCTGTCCACGACGAACTTCATCGCGAGCCACACCTCGCAGCAGGCAGCCAACGTTTTCGCCCGCTTCACCCTTTTCAAGCACACTCTTGAACGTCTCGACTTGGGTTACGACGACCGACCGAACTCGGTCATCAAACCCGACGATATCCACTTCGTCGCCAGCACGAACAACGCCGGTTTCGATCTTGCCGGTCACGACGGTACCTCGACCTGGAATCGTAAACACGTTTTCGATTGGCATCGAAAACGGTTTGTCGACTTCACGAACGGGATCCGGGACCGATTGATCCAAGGCACGAAGCAGTTCGTCAATGCATTGAGTACTCAATGCATCGGTGGGGTTCTCGAGCGCAAGTTTGGCCGAGCCACGTACAACAACTACGTCTTCGCCAGAGAAACCGTACTTGGTCAATTGCTCTCGCAACTCCATTTCGACCAAGTCCAAGAGTTCTGGGTCGTCCACCAAATCGCACTTGTTCATGAACACCACGATATGAGGAACGCCGACCTGTCGAGCCAGCAAAATGTGCTCGCGAGTCTGTTGCATTGGTCCGTCCGCTCCAGAAACCAACAGTACCGCACCGTCCATTTGGGCGGCGCCGGTAATCATGTTTTTGATGTAGTCGGCGTGACCAGGACAGTCGATGTGCGCGTACGTTCGATTCTCTGTTTCGTAGCGAACGTGGGAAGCGGTGATCGTGACGGTCTTGTTCTTGTCACGAACGATGCCGCCTTTCGCAATTTCGCTGTATGTTTTCGCATCAGCCAGACCTTTCTGAGATTGCACACGCAGGATTGCTGCGGTCAATGTAGTTTTGCCGTGATCGATGTGTCCGATCGTTCCGACGTTGACGTGAACTTTTTTGGTAATCATTTCCTTGGCCACTTGGACCTCCGTAAATTGCGTTCTACGAGATAGATCTCGATAGAACTAGAAACAAAACAAGACGAACCGATTGACGCTGGCCTTCGACGGCTTGCCAGGCAGCCGAAGAGCGTCGTTGATTCACTCACAATGCAATAACATGCATCGAAACCACAAAAAAAGCCCGTGCCACTCGCGTGACACAGGCTTGGATGTTTCTAGGTACGAACCACCAGTGTCACCAGCGTTCAAAGAACGCGGCCGCAAAACCACTCGCATATTCGAAGAAAAAAGTCATCTGTTTATCCTGGATTGGTAGGTGTCCGGGTAAGGACGTTTGATGCATCCGTTTGGTTCACAGAATTTCGGAGCAATTTGAAGTCGTCTGCTCTCGTTGAACGCAGACGAGTCACGGGCAGGAGGCTCTGCTGTTGGGCGGTAGTCACTGCGGTAACTTCACTTCACTGCCATCGTCAAACGTTACGGTTAGGTCGGCCGGTGACCACACACCGCCAGTCAGCAACATTTGGCC
>CAYQMZ010000592.1:0-5402 GCA_964418725.1 uncultured Pirellulaceae bacterium | reverse complement strand
TTACCGGCCAAGACGGAGTTCAGGTGTTGTTGCGAGTTGACGAGTCCACATTCGAACCGGTTCGGGACTACTTCAAGACGCGCGGAGGCAAGCCGATGGGTAAGGATCATCCCATCGCTTGGACCAACACAAAGAACGATGGCCGATTCTTCTATACGGAACTGGGACACGATGTTCGTTCGCTCGACACGAAGTTCGGCCGTCAGCACATCGTCGAGGCGATTCGGTGGGCGGCCAGGAAGCAAGAATCTGCAGCCAAGCACTGAGTTGGCGGTCTAGCCTCGTTCAGACTCGCGAACACCGTTCTGGGAGTCTGGTTGTCACGCTTCTTGAATCGCGGTGGTTGGCTGGGGAGGTCTAAAACGAGATCGCAACATGTTACAATTCGCGTTTCGCAATTGTTCTTAGGTGATATTCGTGCAAGCAAAAATCGTACTCCTCCCTGGTGACGGGATTGGCCCAGAAATTGTCGAACAAGGACAGCGAGTTCTTGAGGTCGTTGCTAACAAGTTCGGCCACAGCTTCGATTTTGACTCGCAACTGATGGGCGGTTGCGCAATCGATGCCACGGGCTCGGCCTTACCAGACGAAACATTGGCCGCGTGTCGAACTGCCGACGCCGTATTGCTCGGTGCGGTTGGCGGCCCTAAGTGGGATGACCCGCGTGCGAAGACGCGACCGGAAGCAGGCCTGTTGGCCATTCGCAAAGAATTGGGTTTGTTTGCGAACCTTCGACCGGTCAGTCCTCATCCCAGCATGATCGAAGCTTCGCCACTCAGGCCCGACATCATCAACGGGACAGACATCCTGTTCGTTCGTGAGCTGACGGGCGGTATCTACTTTGGTAAGTCAGGTCGTCGATCTGGTGAACTGGGCGAAGAAGCTTTCAACGAGATGACATACTCGGTGCCGGAAGTTGAACGCGTTGTTCGATTGGCTGGTGAAGCGGCAATGGGCCGTGGCAAGAAAGTGACTTCCGTCGACAAAGCCAATGTTCTGGAAGTCTCTCGATTGTGGCGCGAAGTGGCCGAGCGAGTGATCAAAGATGAATTCCCAGAGGTCGAATACGAAGTCGTGCTTGTCGATGCGATGGCGATGCACTTGATTTCTAGGCCCGCCGACTTCGACGTGGTCGTCACCGGCAACATGTTTGGCGATATCCTGACGGACGAAGCGTCGATGCTACCTGGCTCGTTGGGGCTTCTGCCTTCGGCCTCCTTGGGCGATCCTGGCCCAGGCCTCTATGAACCAATTCATGGATCGGCTCCTGATATCGCGGGAAAAGGAATTGCGAATCCTTTGGCGACCATTCTTGCGTCGGCCATGATGCTTCGCCATGCGTTGAAGTTGGACGCAGAAGCGAATGCGATCGAGGCGGCCGTTTCCGACGTTCTAAATGCAGGACATCGTACGGCAGACATTGCCTCGGGCGGAACGAGCATTTCCACCACTGAAATGGGTCAAAAAGTCGTCGACGCAATCGGATAATTCGAGGTATCGCAATGCGTGCTCTTTCAATTGTTCTGCTGTTGTTCTTGAGCCTCGGTTTCGGGAGTCTCCTTTCGGCAGCGGAGAAGCCAAACTTCGTCGTCGTTTTTTGCGACGACTTGGGATACGGCGATCTAGCCTGTTTTGGCCATCCGACGATCCAGACTCCGCAACTGGATCGTATGGCGGCCGAGGGAATGAAGCTGACTCAGTTTTATTCTGCGTCTTCGGTTTGCACGCCAAGTCGGGCTGCACTGCTAACGGGCCGACTTCCAATCCGTAGCGGTATGTGTAGCTCGAAGAGACGCGTGCTGTTTCCGGATTCGGACGGTGGCATTCCGGCAAGCGAGGTCACATTGGCAGAGGCCTTAAAGGAACAAGGCTACGCCACGGCGGCTGTCGGTAAATGGCATCTCGGACACCTCCCAGACTACTTGCCAACAAACAACGGCTTCGATTCCTACTTTGGAATTCCGTATTCCAACGACATGGACAAGTTGGCCTCGGCCCCGAAATACCGTCGCGCAAACTTCGAACCGAAGGTACAGTACTTCAACGTGCCACTGATGCGCGACACTGAAATTATCGAACGCCCTGCGAAACAGACCACGATCACTCGGCGATACACCGAAGAAGCGATCGCTCAAATTAAGGCAAACAAAGAGAAGCCGTTCTTTGTTTACCTGGCACACAGCATGCCGCACGTTCCACTGTTTCGATCCGACGAATTCGCCGGCAAGAGCAGGCGTGGAACTTACGGTGACGTGATCGAAGAGATTGATTGGTCCGTTGGTGAAATCCTGCAGACGTTGCGTGACGAAGGCTTGGCGGAAAACACACTGGTGTTTTTTACCAGCGACAATGGACCCTGGTTAGTGTTCAACGAGATCGGTGGTTCGGCCGGACTTTTGCGTGAGGGAAAAGGAAGTACCTGGGAAGGCGGGCAGCGTGAACCCACGCTTGCTTGGTGGCCTTCAAAGATTCCTGCGGGTAAAACCAACGCCGAGCTTGGCAGTACCATGGACATCTATGCGACGTGCATTTCCCTAGCTGGTGGAACGGTTCCGACAGATCGCGTGGTGGATGGTGTTGATCTGACAGGCATGTTGACCCGGGGTGAAAAGAGTCCGCGTTCAAACATGTTCTTCTACCGCGGTACGGAACTCTACGCCGTCCGTAACGGTGCTTACAAAGCACACTTCATTACACAGACTGCATACATGGGTGAGGCAGCGGTAAAGCACGATCCGCCGATCCTGAATAATTTGGAAGTCGATCCCTCCGAGCGATTTGACGTTGCGAAGTCACATCCGGAGGAACTTGTGAAGATTCAGGAACTGGTTAAACAGCATCGTGCTGCCCTCAAGCCCGCCCCGTCGCAGCTGGAGAAACGTATTAAGTAGTTGGCGATGCGGCCAACTTGCAAGCCTTCCCAGCGACGATAAAAATGTTGCTTCGTTTTCATCGCAGCCCTTAAACAAAGAGTCAGACATATGTCCAAACCTATCTATCACAGCAGCATCGAAGGTGCTCAGCACGGTCCCAAGGGGCTTGCGAATTTTCTCGCTTTTGCCAAAGAGTCGGGAGCCGGCGGTGCTCAGCCTTCGAACTACATGCTTGAAGCTTCCGAGGATGGAACGCAGTTCAAATCGGCTCAAGAAATTCGCGAAGAGTTTGAAAAGAACGGTCTGCACATCGATGGAATTTCGGCTCACTGCCCCTTCTGGGTACACACCAGTGCTTGGACCGGCACTAAGAGTGGCCACCCGTTCATTCATGGTCCGAATCAGGACAAATCGCCGGAAGAACTTGAACAGTTCTACGAAGACTATCTGCTTCGGCTGATGGATCTATGTGCCGAACTGGGTGTCAAGATTCTGCCAATGTTCTGGGGTGTTGCCTTCGGCTGGGAACTGGCGACAGGTTACCCTTGGGGTTTTTGGGCTGGGCCTGGTTTCGACCTGATGAAAGCGGGACAGGATCGCTTCGTCAACAAGACTGCTAAGTTGCGATCACATGCGAACAGCTTGGGGATCTACCTAGCACACGAGATTCATCCTGGAACCGCCGCAGCGAATGCTGACGAGTTCAACATGCTGGTGGACATCTGCGACGGCGACAAATGCTTGGGCGTCAACGCTGACCCATCGCATTGTTGGGAAGGCGAAGATTGGGAAACGCGCTTCCTGAAAGTTGGCGAGCGAGTCTATGGTTGCCACGTGAAGAACTTCACGGTTCGCAAGAACATTCCGCTTCGCGTTATGCAACCCGATTGGCAAAAGCGAGCGATGCAATTCACGGACTTGGCGACCGGTGATCTCAACATGACGCGATATGCGGAAATCATGATGCACGTTGGCTATCCAGCGCGATATTGCAGCATCATGGGCAGCGAGACTGCACCACTCGTTGTCGAAGCAGAAAGCAACTTCCGCGACGGCGATGCAACAAGTGCAGACGGAATCGCTTACGTCCGCGACAATCTGTGCTTCCCGGTTGCACAAGGTTCATTCGAAGACGCGATGGGTGCATAGCGTCGAACGCTCGCACCATTTAGATCGAAGCCTACCGATTTGGTAGCCAAGATGATGAAGCCTGTCGGTGTGATACCGACGGGCTTTTTGTTTGCGTTTGCAGAGTTGGCGTCGCTGGTCGTTGTGGAGACCAATTGGTCTGACCGCCGTTGGCCTTGGCAACGAGTGCAGAAGTCACCGGTATTACCAGAATCTTCTTCTCGGCGGTTAGTGTGCGACCGTCAGCGAGCTGGTAACTCACATCCAACTGCAGGCGTCGATTTTCTGGAGGTGCCCCGGGCCATGGCAACTGCATTTCTACACCTTTGACGGATCGTGTCTCTTTGATGAACCGCCGAGTGTCGATGGAATCGAATTTCCATTTCCCGACACGACCGGCAACCCCAGAGCGGCTGGGGTCGGTGACTTCGATCGTCAGTTCACCTGATGCACGCGTGTACGTCCCAAAACGATTTTGGGGCTCGATGACCACCATGACACCTTCGTGCCCAGGCTTGCCATCAAAGTTGTAGCCGCCGGTAAGCCGATTCAGTTTGATTTGCATGACACTTCGTGGATCCTCGACCGATGGGTCGCCGCCTGTTTCAGGCTCATCAGGAAATGGATCAGGCTTGGGAATCTCAACTGGCGCCCCAGGAGTAAATCGCGGATCTGGAATCGCTTGCAGTTCGACACCTTCTCCATTGCCAAGGACAGACTCCTGATCCGAAGCCTTGGTGGATTGTGAAGTGTCTGACTTCAATGTGCTTTGCGGTGCTGCGACGGGATCGATAGCCGTCGATCCGTAAGGGTCGTCTGGGCTTAGGTCTAGGATCTCTTCGTCGTATGGCTGAGTTTGTTTCGAGTTGACGGGAGTCGCGTTGGGTACAGGCAATTCCTGAGATTGCGAATCCACGCTTCCTTCTTGAATGACTACAGGCGGAGACAAGTCCAGCAAGTTGTCGGAGATAGCCGGTGTATGCGATTTACTCTTGCCGTTTTCGCCTCTGGCTTCTGCCAACTCGAGTCGAAGGATTGCGTTGTCGCGTCGCGCAGATTCAAGCGCGAGCAGCGCGGTCTCTAGCTGATCATCTTTGATGTACAGATTGTCTTCCATCCATCGCAGTTCGGATTCCAGCAGTTCAACGGTCGAAGACGGCTGTTCGATGACCTGATCTACGATTCCGCCAGCAGCGTTGCCCGCGAAGCGACGTACGACTCGACCACATCCAGTGGACATCATCAATACTAGGCACATAGCGGCTAGCAAACAGCAGGTTCGAGTTCCGTTTCGGTTGATCGAATTCACGGCTTGTGACAACGTCGGATGTGCGCGTAAGGAATGACCCGCCCAGCAAGGACAGGAATGAATAGCCGTAACTACAGAATCCGCCAGAGTGG
>CAYQMZ010000591.1:0-5406 GCA_964418725.1 uncultured Pirellulaceae bacterium | reverse complement strand
AAAATTGGTTGCGACTACGAAATCGAACATGATGAACGGGCCAGCCGAAAAGCCCGTCATTGTGCAACCGAATCGACACCTGCATCGTCTGGATATCCGTAGCGGGCAAATGACACCGCTGGTGGACTTGTCATGCTGGCCTGGGTGGAAGTGGACTGCTTTGATTGGCTTGCCACTTCTGTGCATAGCTTGGCTAGGCGTCGGGCTGATGATGGGCAGTTCCAATCCCTTCGCAGATGTAATCACGCTTTGCATGCTGCCGATTTTTGTTTTGATGTCTTGGTCGTTGTTTGGTGTGAGAGAGTTTCGGCCTGAATTGCCGATGATGGCCGGGGGCATCGTCTGTCTGGCGACTGCGGGCATGCTGGTCCTAATTTACGGATCCACGTCGAATACATTTTGGGGCACCTTGCTGCCGACAAGCGTTGGCAGCATGGCGTTTGTGGTCGGGCTATCCCGAATTTGGTCGTACGACAACTCGTTTCGAATCGTGGAAATGTTGATCGGCGGCTCTGTCGCATTGGCGTCACAGATCGTCGGACTCTGGATCGTTAGGAGGTTTGCCGGCAGGATCGCTCGTGTGGATCAAACTGCGGGAGGGCGAACAAACGAGAGTTCCACTGTCTCGTCGGACTCGATGAACAAGCCGGAGATGAACCAGCCGGCGGGCTATGGTTATGCAAGTTCGCTAAGAAGTGAGAAGCAAATGACACTGCGACAAGGCTTCGTGTTGACGGTTGCCTTTTGTATCCTCTTCGCGTTAGTGCGAGACGTTCGCCCTCAAGAGTTTTTCTTTCCGGGAGCTTGGGTGTTCGTTGTCTGGCTGGTGCTGTTTACGTCACAGTTGGCCGTTGCCGGATGCACCGCGACATATGCTGCGTTGCGTTGGCAGGGACCAGTCGCCAGCGGGCTTGTCGCACTGATTGCATCGGGTAGCTACTCAATGATCGTCTACTTGGTTACGCGTTCGTGGCAAGTAAACCTGTTGCTTTCGCACGCGGCGCGTTGGGGGCTTCCCGTGGTGACGGGCATGCTGGTCTGGCTGCTAATGCGATACTGCCGCGCACATGGCTATCGCTTTGTCACGCGCGAATTGAGTATTCAGTTGGCCAATGCAAGCTAGTTCAAGGCGAAGCTTGGTTTTCGGTCGGTCTGACTAGGCGTCGTTGCCATTAAAGGGAGGGCATGCTTCGACGGGCGTGCGAACAATCTTGGAGATCTTGCCGTTCTTTTGAATCTCCGTTCCCTTGCCTCCGCGCGAGGTCGTGCGGTATTTGGCGGTCGAAATCGTTTTCTTTGCTCCGCGGTTTGTCTCCACGGTCAACAAGTCTCGATCTCCTTTTGAAGCCTTGAAACCGATCAGCCGATCGCCTTTCGCTAGTTTGACGAGCATTACGCCTTTGCCTGGTCCAGATAGGTAGTTTACGTCTTCGACTGGGCAAACCATCGCCCGACAAGCTGCCGTCACTGCCAAGATCGTTTCTGTACCATCGATCGTATGCACGCCCACGATTTCGGCGTCTTTGCCTGGCCGAGCGAACCGTCGTCCGCTTCGTGTCGAGGGTTCGGCGAATGCTTCTAGTCCAAACCGCAAGCCATATCCGCCCGAAGACGCGGCCACCGCATGTGTCTCGGGACACAGGTCCGGCTGCTTAGGGTCCTCTTTGATGCCGGCTAGTATTCGTGGGTCCATCGACATGCACGAAACAATCTTCTCCCCATCTTTCAGCTTGAAGAGTTTCTGAATCGGCTCGCCATAGCCTGTCGATGCGGGAATGTCGATCATTCGTGCTGTGTAGCAGACGCCAAACGACGAGAAGAATGCGATCGTTGCGCGAGTTGATCCGGCCACGCAATTCAGCACGATGTCGCCCTCGCGAGTTCGACTCTTTTCCGGATCAGCGATTTGTTTTTGACGCTTCACCCAACCATCGCGAGTAATCAACACGTTGCAATCTTCGGCGATGATAAAGTCTTCGGCCGAATACTCGGGCTCGGCGTCGATCGATTCAATCTTCGTGCGACGTTTGTTCTCTGGCAGCTTTCCGTACACGGTCAGCAGATCATTGATTTCATCTCGGACGATCTTCCAGCGACCTGAAGAGTTGGTGTCCGTGGTGTCTTCCTTCAGCAGTTTTTTAACTTCGCGAGCACGCTTCTTCTTATCCTTGAGT
The DNA here is from genome assembly GCA_964418725.1 of uncultured Pirellulaceae bacterium. Classification (GTDB taxonomy): domain Bacteria; phylum Planctomycetota; class Planctomycetia; order Pirellulales; family Pirellulaceae; genus CAYNJG01. The sequence continues at coordinate 3,232 of CAYQMZ010000591.1, read as the reverse complement.
TCATCCTGGATCAGATTGATCTCCAGGCGTGCCAATCGGTAGAGTTTCAGTTCCAGGATTGCGTCGGTTTGGATTTCGTCGAGGCCACCTTTCTCGGCAGGGAATCGTTTCATGATTTTCTGGGCCGCATCTTGCTTTCCATCAGATCGTCGAATGATGCGAATGATTTCGTCCAACGCGTCGAAGATCAGCACAAAGCCTTCCAAAATGTGCAGTCGACGCTCTAGTGCTTCTAGCTCGTTCTCAAGCCTGCGTGTGATGACGTCCAGCCGGAAATGTAAGAAGTACCAAAGTGCTTCCTTCAAGCTGACGCGTTTGGGCTGACCCACTTCCGGATTCTCTGTTGGAATCAAGCACGTAATGTTGACGTTGAAGTTCGTCTGCAGTGGCGTGTGCTTGTGGAGGTAGGCGAGAACTTTATTCTCGTCGGCGTCCTTCTTTAGGACTAAGTCGATGCGAATTTCTTCCTGCGATGCTTCCTCGTTTTTCTTTGACTTGTTGCGGTCAAAGTCCGCGGCGGACAAGTCACGTACATCTTGAATCAATGGCATCTTGCCGCTGACGACAATTTCAGAGATTCGCTCGACCAACGTCGCTTTGTTCACTCCATACGGGATCGACGTAATCTGCAGTGTCTTTCCCCCACGCGATTCGGAGCCCTTCTTCGTCGTGCCGCGCATGCGAACCGTGCCGTGACCGGTCAGATAGATGTTGCGCAGTTCTTCCTTTGTGTTGATGACCTGGCCACCTAGCGGAAAGTCGGGGCCTTGCACCGCGTCATTGGAGACCAATTGGTAGTCTTTGATCTCGGGGTCTTTGAGCAGCTTCAGCAGCGCACGGCAGACTTCTCCCAGGTTGTGCGGAGGTATGTTGGTCGCCATCCCGACAGCGATACCTGTGGCCCCATTCACCAGCAAGTTAGGGACGCGACTAGGAAGTACAACGGGCTCGCGTTTGCTGCCGTCGTAGTTGTCCTTCATGTCGACCGTCTTGCCACTGAGGTCTTTCAGTACCTCGTCGGCCACTGCCGTTAAGCGACATTCCGTGTAACGCATGGCGGCCGGGTTATCGCCATCGATCGATCCATAGTTGCCGCGGATATAGATCATCGGGACGCGGAGCGAGAACGGCTGTGCCATTCGGACCAATGCGTCGTAAATTGCTGTGTCGCCGTGCGGGTGGTATTCCCCCATCACGGACCCCACGACTTTGGCACACTTACGCGGTTTGGCAGTGTGCGTAATTCGCTCCTGATACATCGAGTACAGGATTCGGCGCTGGACCGGTTTCAAACCATCACGCACGTCGGGCAATGCCCGGCTGGTGATGACGGACAGCGAGTAATTCAGATACCTGGTCTGCGCAGCCTCACGCAGCGGAATGCGTTGTAGGTCCTCGCTGTCGAGATCGATGTCGAAGATGCTATCGCTGCTCTTCGCCCGCGTCGAACGCTTGGCTTTTGCCTTGGACTTCTTTGCTGGCGGCCGCCTGCCTTTAGCTGTCTTCTTTTGAGTCGACTTAGCATTCTTGCCGTTGGACGAGCGACGCTTTGCCACTACCGATCTCCTGCCCTAATCAAAGTTGAAACGCGATGCTGAATAGCTTGTACGCCCAGCGTGGGACTCGTGGGCAGGCCAAGTTGGCCGTGCGTGCTATCGAGTCTCCCGTAATTTGGCTCGGATTATAGCCGTCACACGGAAGCGAAGGGAGACAACAAATCGCGTCTAAAGAGCCGCTTGGTTAGCGGTTGAGCGATTCTTTCCTGAGTGCGTAGACGCTCGAGACCAGGCTGACCAAAAATGGAACGAATGCTGTCATCACTGCCTGAATCAGGCACATTTTGTTGAATTTGTCGTTCAACAAACACGCCCCATGGTTAATGAGGCACAAGATAGCACCCACGAATAACGCAATTACCAGCGACCTGAGCAAGATCGGACGTGACATCGCAATCTCGACGTAGCCTAGAGGTTGGTGCTGATCCTGTCCGCCGGTATTGTCGGCTGCCCCTGGTCCGTAACGGCCGTCGCCTGCTCTGGTGCGTTCTGTTCGTCGTTCGTGAGGGTTAGACATCGCGCGCTTGTTGCAGCTGTGAAGGGAACACCGACCGCTCCTCGGACTTTTAGGGGGGACAGCTCGAGATCGACCCCCTTACGTAAATTCGCCGGAATTTTTTGAGCCACTTGGCGACGTCACGGAAACGCTTCGGAAGCAACACGTTCAGGGGAGCTAGCGACGTTTTTCGGACTCTTGTACGATCAGGTCGGATCAAACGGCAGGGAATCTACACGATTTTACGGGTGTTTCATTTTTGCAACGAACCGGGGAACCCAATTCATGTCGGGCGAAATCTTACGCATTACTGGTGAAGTTGAGACCGGCCAACATCTTTCGTTGGATGATTTCAGAAACCTGCCCAGCGACGTTCAAATCCCCGATGTTAGTGCGATCGATTCCAGTCGCGCCGGTACAGCCGTGTGGCTAAAGGGGCTGTTAGCGGTGGCGAAGGTCAAGGACAGTGCCAAGTTCTTGGGCTTACACAGTGACCATGACAATTTTCATGCGAGCATTCCGTTGGCAGAAGTTCTGGATCGAGGCTTCGTCATCTATGCCCTGGACGGACAAGCACTTCCGCGCGAAAAAGGTGGTCCGGTTCGGTTCTACATCCCGGATCACGCCAGCTGCAACACCGCAGAGATTGACGAATGTGCAAACGTAAAGTTCGTCGACCACATCGAGCTAACTGCAACCAAGGGCTTCGACAACCGGCCGGAAGACGAAGATGAACATGCCAAGTTGCATCAGAAGTAAAACGCAAACCGACAAGTAAACGGCATGAAGTCCGCGCTGAACGCAAAGCACTGGTCGTCGAAGTTTCGCAATGCGTTTCGCGGGCTACGCGTTGGGATCTATGGGCAGAGCAGCTTCTATGTGCATTTTGTGGCGTCGGCTTTGGTCGTTGTCTTGGGACTAGTACTGCGAGTGAGCCCACTGGAATGGTGCGTGCTTTTACTTTGCATGAGTTCGGTCATGTCGGCTGAGCTCTTCAACAGTGCACTGGAGCAGTGTGCGAAGGCTGTCACTCGCGACTTCGATGATCACATTCGAAACACGCTGGACATTGCCAGCGCTGCCGTGCTGTTGCCTGCAATCTTTTCTGTGCTCATCGGTGCCAGCATTTTCCTGTTTCGGTTTGGACTCTGGTTTGGCTGGTGTGGCGGCTACTCGATGT
>CAYQMZ010000590.1:0-5425 GCA_964418725.1 uncultured Pirellulaceae bacterium | reverse complement strand
GGTTCCCTCAAGATCCCAAGCCAGAATATAGAATCCACCGCCGGGGCAGATCACAACCGCGGCACCCGTTTGCTTGTTTGCTGGGGGCAGATAGACGTGAGCTTCCGGCGTCGCAACGTTGCCCAGTTTGATAATGCGGCGACCAGCGATCAGGCGATCGGTGTCTTTTGTGAAGTCCTGTTCTGGTCCAACATTCATCGCCGGTCCAGGTGGCTTCTCCGGCCAGATGCTGACAACATGATCGGCTTTGTCAGCGGATACCACACCGCAGGCTAAGGCCCAGATGCAAAGAAATGTCAGAGTGAACTTCATGATGCTTGGCTCAGGCAGTACGTTGGCGGGTTGTTAGTCAGAGAGGTCCGGCAGCGGCTCCAGCCATTCGTCTCGCCATTCAGGCTTTACCCGCGGCTCCGGCTCCGTGACGTATCTCGGTGGAGCTTCCGCGACGGGAGCGTCTGGCAGGTCGCCAAGAATCTCGTCGTATGGCTCGGCGTCAATGAATGGAATCGCAGGGCCCAAGTCTTGTTCCACATCCTCGATCTCTTGGGTGGTCTCGGGCTGCGGTAACGCTACTTCCTCTGCTTCTATCGGCGGAACTTCGATCAGTGGCAGTGAGAGCTGCTCGATCGCTTCGTCCCAGCTGTCAGCGTCATAGACTGGCAATTCCGACTCGACAATCAACACTTCGGGCTCGACCACGACAGGCTCTGGGGCCGGTTCGGCTGGAGGCTCTTCGACCACGGCTGGCGGTTCAACGACCGGCTCCTCGATCACTTCAGGCTCGGGTGGCGGCGCCGGAGCGGGCGTTGCGGATTGGCTGCTCGATACCAGCCCGGATCGTAATGGCAGGTCACGAACGTCGGCATCCAGTTGCCCAAAGATGTCTCGAATTCGTTTGTGACATGTGAAGATCAGCATTTGCTGACCGGAGTTCGCAACGTCTGCGAGTGCACGTGCCGCGGATCGCGCCCGTGAATCATCGAAGTTGACAAACACGTCATCCAAGACGATGGGCATGTTTGCGCCGCGTCGCTTGTAGGAACTGGCCAGGGCAAGTCGAAGTGCCAGGAATATCAACTCGCGTGTGCCGCGACTCAGCTTTTCGACGGGCAGTGCTTTGCCTTTGCTGTCGTCGATGCAAAGAGCGTTGCGCCCCATGGGCGTCCAGATTCGCGTATAGCGCCCGTCCGTCAGATGCTTCAGGTGCCTTGAGGCCTCCGCCAAGGCGACGGGTTGCCGTTTGGTTTCGTAGGTCTGTTTGACTAAGTCAAGGACCGAGGAAACGGCAGCCGAGGTGTGCCAGGCTTGGCAAGTTTGCCGGATGCGTTCATCGAGAACTCGGATCTCAAGCTCTTTTTGATCCACCCGGTAGTCCTGCAAGCGGCCTTCTAGTTTCTGCTTGAGTTGCCCCGACTTTTCGTACAAATCGCGGAGGTCGTCGGACACGGTCTTGGATTCGCGGTCAAGCTTGCTCACGCGTTCAATGACGGCGTTGGAATGCTTGTCCAACATCTTTCTCAGCCGAGGCACCGTGAAAGCGGCACCTTTCGCATCGTTCGAAGCCAGATCACCACCTGCGTGCTCGCCACTCACATGATCGCTGATTTGTTGCAGTAGTCCGTCGCGTTCCCGACGAAGCTCAGCAGCCTTTGCAGTTCGCCCCAGAGTTTGTTGGTAATCCCGGATGCTAGACAGCCCGTGCGCAGCGAACAGTTGTCGTCGGTTGGCATAGTGCTGTTTCGCGGTTGCAGTGACCCGACCCTGTTTTTCTTTGAGTTCCTGGAATCGCGTCTTCAGCTTTTCGCGTTCTTTGCCTGTCTGGCTGTGCTTTTCCAGTTCTGCCGTCAGACGAATGAGCTGTGGTGCCAAACCGTCAGGAATGTTTGTGACTTGTCCGAGAATCAAAAGTTGTTCGATTCGATCTTTGATCGTCGCCAGTTCCTGCTCTCGGTCTCGCAATTCACGCTTAGCCTCCTCGACGCGTTTTCTGAGTCGGGTGACATCGCCGACGCGACCGGTCATCTGTCCGATCTGTGCGGGAGTCAACGCATCCGGTAGTCCAACAGTTCGCAGTGCCGCTTTCCATCCACGTCGTGCATCTTTCAATTGTCGCACCGCAAGCGTGGCCTGATAGTCTGCCGCGTCGGCTTCCCGAGTCAACTCGTCGTGGGCCTGTGCAAGCGGCAGGTAGTCCTGCAGTTGATGCAATTCTTTTCTGGCGTCGATTAGTCTCTGATCTAGATGGGCGTTACCCTTGGGAAGAATGCGATCGAGTTCCTGGACTTCTTCCTGCGACCGGAGTTGTTCCGTTTGGATGTCTTCAATCTGCTGCTGAAAGAACTCCGCGCGTTCCTGGGCCGAGCTCTCGAATGCTCCCTTGATGACCAATGAGACGATGGCCAAGCCTCCCCCGATCAGCATCATTGGCATGCGAGTGGTGTCAGCCAGGGAGAACCAGTCGTTCAGCAGACCTGCCAGCAAGATTGCGGCGCCCGAGGAGAATATTCCGCATGTTGTCAGGACACCTCGCCACGGTAGCACCGTCCTGCCCTGCCAATACTGGGCTTCATCTTCGACTTCGTCCAGTTGCCGAACGAGTCCTTCGCGTTGCTCATCGAGTGCAATTCGCCGTTGCAGGTTTTCTACCAGCGAAGTGCCCTTCTGCAGGACCGTCCCAATCTCTTTTCCGCCAAAGCGTACCGCGGCCGTTTCCAGTTGGCCTTTGACTCGTTCCGCTTCTTTCCGCCGCTCTGCTGCGATCTTCTTCAACGCTTCGACTGACTCACGCAGTTCGCGCGCTTCTCGAGCCGGCTCACGCAACGCATCAATGACTTGGTCGGAAATCGTTGGCAGTTGTCGAGCCGGAGTCCCCGTTTGTAATCCCAGTTCTTCCAGTTCCGCGTTAAGCTCGAACTCAAGTTCGTCGACCGCCGTCTTGGCTCTCTTGACTTCTTCTTCAAGGACCGTTACTCGATGCCGCTGACGGTCAAGTGCTTCGATTTCCGCCGCGTACTGATACAGCGGCGCCGCGCCTTCGTGTTTCGCCGAACGAGATTTCAGGCGGCGACGTTCGTCACGCAGTTGTTCCCACTCGCGACGCCGTTGTTTGATTTGATCCGTGAGGCCATCCAGTCGCGAAACGATGTGCTTCGGCAAATCGGCAAGCGGCCCGATGGACTGCAAGCGGTCGTTGATTTTCTTGCATCGCGACCATTGCTTCCGAATCTTTGCCGACAGGTCGGTCCAAGCACCGCTTTGATCCAGCAGGCGTTTAGCCTGTTCCTTTTCTTTGATTTTCGCCAGTAGCGAACGATGTTCTCGGCGCAGCTTTGCGTAGTGACCTTCGTCGCGGCGGAGCGACTTGAGTTCGCGTTGAAGTTGCTCCTTCGTTTTCAGCAATCGATCCAAAGAGTACGGATTGTTTTCGTTGCCGCCCTGCCCTTCCCCGCCCGGAAGAAGCTGTTGGCGATCCGCCTCCAAGGTGCGGGTCACATCGAACAGCGATACACGATCGACGCCAGCTGCCAACCCGTACAACTGACTGGCGGCTTCGGTATCGCTCAGCGTCGCCAATTGCTGCATCTGCGTTAGGCCAACGGCGAAGACATTGTTGAATATGGTTTCGTCGACACCGGCGAGTAGCGTAGTCAGGATTTCATTGCCCAACTTGTCGCCACGCTGTGACGAGATGTGCAGCTTGCCATCGCCGCCGGCATAGTTGGCCGGTGCTGCCCTGTGCAGTTTGTAACCACCCGTGATGTCCGATACATCCAGCGAACCGCCAGCCATGTCGCCGTGCAGCGGTGGCAGGTATTTCTGGCACCGTCTGGGCGAATAACCGTACAGCACGGTGCGGATCAGATTCAGCAGGGTCGTTTTGCCTGCTTCGTTGGGGCCGTAGAAAACCGTCGCGCCCTTGCTGAAGTTGCTGAGCGTTAGGTCGTGCCAGGCTCCGAAATCATCGACATGGATTTCATTGATGTTCATTCTGAAGCTCCTGATGAAGCCTTTGCCGTCGCGGAAGTTGCATTGCCGCTAAGCCAATCGATTCCCATCGTTGTCACGTCGCGCAGAAGTTGGCGACGTGCAGCAGGTGTCTTGAGATGAAGCGATTCCGCCAGTTTTTTCGCCGCAGCCGTATCGGGCAGATACGAGTTGACGTCTAAGGTCGCGTCGCCAGATTCTTCCAGATCCCGGACGACTCGCAGGAAGTCACCAAGGATGGAGTCTTCGTCGAACATCGTGGAGGGAACAGACTGACGGTGACTGCTGACCGCAATGCTGTATGTCTTAAGTGAACTGGAATCCGCCTCACGACGAATCATTTCCAAAAAGGCTTCGTTACCCTGCAGTTGACGCAGTTCTCGTCCAAGTTCGCCGTCGTCGTTGAGTTCCCACGAAATCAAAATCGGTTTCGCGCCATCAACCTCGTGTCGAATGGTTTGCATGCGACTCTTCAGCCGAGCAATGACTTTTGGCTTGTCGTCTTGGGCGTCAATGTTAATGGACTCTGTGCGGTACCGAATAGCGTCCGTTTCGATGAAGTGTGTTTCGTCAATGTCGTCCCCGGTAACTTTGACGAGCAGGCAACCGTGCGGACCTGTTTCCGATGGCAGTCGGCCTTGAGGCGTGCCACAGTGCTCGGCGGGAATCAGATTGTTCAGCGACTGACGTTGATGGACGCCACCGAATGCCCAATAGTCGATGCCCAATTCATCCAACTGGTTGTCGTCCAATTTTGAGTGATCATCGCAGTACCAGGCTCCGACGAAGAAACGACCATCGCGAGGCACGCGCATGTCTTCTAGGTTCGCATAGGCGTTGCCGCCACACGACTGACCAACGATGTAAGCGATGGTCTTCTTTTCGCGTTTGACTTCCAGCGTTTGCACGCGGCTGGTGGGCAGTCGGTGGACGTTTTTGGGCAATTGAAAATCGTCTGGTAGTGCATGGCCGGCCTCCAGTTTGCCGCCAAGCCAATAGACAGGAATCCGCTTTTCCTGCAGTCGCCGAAACTGTGCATTCAGAAAGTCGACAGCTCGAGGACTGGCTGTTGGAAAGTGGATGAGGTCGCCGGACAGCACAACGAATTCAACTCGTTCGCGAATCGCCGCATCAAAAATGGCGTCGACAGAGCGGTACGTAGCTTCGATCAGCGGCTCAACCAACTCGGGAGGCAGATACGTGAGCCCACCCGGCGGCTGGTCCAGGTGAAAGTCACTAGCATGAATAAAGCGAAACGATTGCTGTTGAGATCGACTCGACTTTGACATCTGCGGCATCCTTCCGTGGCACCGCGTCAACCTCAGGTCGGCAACGCCAACCTAGTCGCCGCGGTAAGTCCTTACACTATGCCAGCTTAGTCTAGCAAGCTTGCGAAAACCGACCTATGCCGATTTGGTAGCAGTCCCTGCTGTCGCAAGTG
>CAYQMZ010000589.1:0-5427 GCA_964418725.1 uncultured Pirellulaceae bacterium | reverse complement strand
CATTCACACCGACCGAAATCCTGTCAGCCTGGGAAGCCGGCGCGGATATCGTGAAGGTTTTTCCCGCCGATGTCGGCGGACCAGCCTACTTCAAAGCCATCCGTGGCCCGTTGCCGCAAGTCCGGCTGATGCCCACCGGCGGCGTCAACCTGGATACCGCTCAGTCGTTTCTAGATGCCGGTGCCTGTGCACTCGGAGCGGGCAGCTCGCTGGTTCCCAAGGATGCCGTCGCAGCGGGCGATATGGCTCGGATAACCGAACTGGCGAAGCAATTCATCGCCAAGGCACAAGGCTAGCGGCCGTCGCTCCCGGCGTTCATTGCCGTGCTCCCTTGCCGTCTCCGCGGGTTGATTCGGCCGAACGAGCCAAAAATCTGGAAGCAACAAAGCTGCCTAATCTTCGGTCAGGCGTCGCGCATCGCCTTTTCTCTCGTTTTTGCGTACTTGAATAAGTACGATGAGTGGTGTGTTCCGTCGAATACTCCAACGCTTAGCCGAATGATCGGCTTCGAGATTGCCTCAGACAAGTTCCTGGATCTGAATTATGTCGACAGCTTCGCCCGAACAAAAAATCCCCTTCACGTGCCCGCACTGCGGACACCATACCGAAGTAGAACTTCGATTCGCTGGACGATCCGGCCCATGTGTTGGCTGCAGCAACATCGTGTCCGTTCCGACGATGGAAGCCATCATGTCGCCGGCAGTTTCTCCGATTGTGAATCGCCGAGCGAACACGGACGTGAAGCCGATGTGGATGAAGGTCGGCATGGGTCTCGGTGCCGCTCTTTCACTCGCCGTAATTGGGATCGTTGTCTGGGCAATCCTTCAGCCTGCTTTCGCCGCGGCGAGATCGGCAGCGAAGTGCAGCGAGTGCGAAGACAATCTACGAGTGATTGGTTCAGCAATCGAACAGTACTACGAAGAGAAAGGGCACTACCCGCCGGCGATGAGCTTCGACGAAACCGGCAAGCCACTGCACAGCTGGCGAGTTCTGATTTTGCCGTACCTTGGCCCGCGTTCGCAGGAACTCGCCAAGCGGGTTAAATACGACGAGCCGTGGAACAGCGTAGAAAACAGCAAACTCGTAAGTGAAATCCCGCTAGTCTATCAGTGCCCGGAAGATGAAGACGCCCTGCTGGGTGAAACAAGCTACTTGGCCGTTGTCGGCAGAAATACCCTGATCAACTCCGAAAGTCCGGCATCTCGGAAGGCGAGCCACGACGGACCATTGCTGCGCGACAACCCTGCCGAAACGATGGTGGTCCTAGAGGCAAGTGATTGCGGTGCAAACTGGATGGATCCCACGAAAGACATTCGCATATCGCAACTGACGGCAGGCCTAAACGGACCAAACAAAATAGGCGGTCGCAGTGGCCACATGCAGGGAGTGAATATTCTGATGGCGGATCAGTCCATCGTTCGTCTCGATCCAGACATCGTCAAGTCCGATGATCTTAAAGGCATGGCAACGATCGACGGCGGTAACGAGTACATCGAAGTCCTCGATGAACTGGATTACTAGGCCGGGTTTCGCCGGGGCACCCAAAGCGTGAGGCTTACTACCACTCGCGCTCCGCGTGAATTCATGAAAACAACGGAAACGAAACAAGGCCTCGCAATCGCGAGGCCTTTTCTTTTACTCGACTCTAATTCGAGAACCGATCCAAGCAAGGTCGAACCGAGTCCATGTCACTTGTTAGAAGAACCGGAACGTCAATGGATACTCCCAGACGACTCCGTTGTTTGCTTTCAGCCCTCCGATTAACGGGAACGCGATAGCTGCGACGAATAACAGCGCCATCATTGGAACTCCAACGAAGACAAAGCAGGCGACGAAGCAAATCCCAAAGTAGATCAGCGACGTAATCAACCAGTTGGCAACGTTGCGGCCGTGAATATCAATCTCCGGCAGATCGTCTTTCTTCACTTGCCAGATAACGATGGGCACGACCAGCCCCAACAAAGGCATCCCGGTCCAACCTAGAATTGCGGACAGATGCAGTAACATGGCCCAGAGACGAACATCGCGGTCTCGTTGGCTCGGCCCGGTGCTGTCAGTGCGACTTCCCGTTTCGTATGGATTTCCTTCCACTAATTGCTACCCCTTCTTGAAGTGTGTGTTGACCCGTAAAGGTATTCGTTCAAAGAGGGCAATTATTTGCCAGAACTCATTCTAGCGGGCGGGCGGAAGGAAAGAAGCAAGTTGGACAACAGAGACTGTAGAGTCGTACAAGTGCACGAAATTTGGCGCGACCAACGGTACCGTCAGCGTTCGATCTTGTATTCTTCAAGATTTCGATAAAGCGTGGCTAGACCGATGCCAAGAAGTTTCGCAGCTTCGGGAACCTTGCCCTGAGTTCGCTTCAAAGCTTCGCGAATCAACTTGGCTTCCCAGTGATCGATCTTGAGCGAGTCGGGCATTTCCACTGCGGCCTTGTCTTGCAGTCCTAACTGCTCCGCTTGGATGACATCGCCATCCGCCATCACAACCGCACTATCAACCACATTGCGAAGCTGGCGAACGTTGCCGGGCCACTGATAGAGAAGCAGCTTTTGCCTTGCGTCATCTGACAGTGTCAATTCTGGTCGACCGTGGTGTTGCTTGAATCGTTCCAAGAAATGCTCAACTAGCAACTCGATGTCATCACCACGTTCACGCAAAGGCGGTACCACGATTTCGAAAACTGTCAGTCGATAGAACAGGTCTTCGCGGAACTTTTTCTCATTGACAAGTATTCGCAAGTCTCGGTTGGTCGCGGCTATCACACGCACATCGACGCTGACTTCGCGTGTCGCCCCAACCGGAAGGAACGGATGCCCTTCCAACACACGCAGCAACTTGGCCTGCGCCATCAGCGGCAGTTCGCCCACTTCATCCAAGAACAGCGTGCTGGAATCCGCTTGACGAAACCAACCGGGGTGATCATTGTCAGCCCCCGTGAAGGCTCCCTTCGTATGACCGAACAATTGACTCTCGATCAAGTTGGGCGGAATCGCCGCGCAGTTCACGGAGAGCATTGGCCGATCGGCTCGCGCGCTATCGCGATGAACAGCTCGAGCCACCAGTTCTTTTCCGACGCCACTTTCGCCACGAACCAACACGCACCCCGTCGCACTAGCGATACGTTTGATGTTCGATTTCATCTCTTGCACGGTGTCACACTCACCGATCAAGTCGTCCCAACTGGCTGAGCTATCCACCAGCCGTTGGTGATCTGCCACCAACGTGGCTTGTTTTCTTGCTCGCACTAAGGCCACAACCAGCAAGCCAGCTAGAGAGATCGAAAAGTCGAAGTCCTTTTGCTCGAAGCTGCCTTCGTCGCGGTACATATGAATCGCGCCGAGCGTAACACGCTCGTAGATCAACGGCACGCAGATCGCATCAGTAAACTTGGCCGGCGTTTGTTGTCGAGGTTGGTTGGCCACCCAAATCGCACGTGCCTTGCGACAGACCATGTCAGTCAACTGCTGGCTTAGCGGCACCTTGCCATCGGCTTCCTCCGGAATGACTTTGTTCGGCGTTAACTGACCGTCGTCATTCACCCACAGAAACCCAACGACCGACGCGTCTGTTCGCTCTCGTAGTCGTTGCAAGGCAGATTCGATGACGCCGTCCGGGTCCGGCGTTCCCAGTAACTTCAACGCTAACTGGTAAAGCACCATCAGTTCTTCGGGTAGGTGCTCAACTCGCAAGGACGACGTAAGAATGTTGGTGTCGTTCGTGTCGAATGTCTGCTGCCGGACAATACGTTCGGTCGGCGTCGAATCCGTATTCATCGTTGGCGGATCGTCCGACCAATTGAAGCGAAACTCCGTCGATCCGATTCTGAACATACCGCCAACGTTCAGTCGGCCGCGTTCCACACGTTGCCCGTTCAAGTACGTTCCGTTCCGACTGCCCGCGTCCTGCACCCACCAACCATCCTCTTCACGGCGCAACTCAGCGTGCACGCGAGAGCACAGAGGATCCACGAGAATGATGTCGCAATCTGTACCGCGACCGACGCGTGTCTTGTCGGTCGGATCCAACAAGAACGTCAGGCCAACGCGGGGCCCTGCAGTCATCGTGAGGTAGGAATAGCCACTTTTTTGCACGATTGGTACACCAGCCTGCTGGCATCGAAAGCGTGGTGGAAATTGCAGCAATTCTCGTCGCGTACGCGGGGAGTCGCTGTGACACTTATCTTACCACTTTTGCGACCTGTCGTGGTTAGCTTCGCCGAAGTGCAGATCAACCCAACCTAGTGCGCGCCGGAAGAAGTTCCAGCGCGTCAAACTCCCCCAACAACTCAGACAGGCCGTGGCTTTGGTAATTGCCAAGCCAACCAGATCGGTAGTAGCAGCAAAATCGCACTGCCGAAGTAGGGCCACGCGCTTCCGCACTTCCAGTACACCAGCGAAGCCAGGATCGGAGCAAACGCCCGCCCTAGTGACCCCAATGAGCGGAAAATGCCAAGTGACTCTCCCTGACGATCCGTGGGTGTGTACAAGCTAACTAAGGCAGTCAGGCTGGGCGTAGCCAACGACGATCCTGCGGCGAGCAAGAACAACCCGGCGTAAAGCATCACTTGCCCCGGTGGCTGACAGACCGCGACCATGACTAACCCTGGGATGATCATCGCCAGCCCCACGGTCACCAGTCGAATCTCGCCATACTTCGGAGCCAGTCGTCTCACGACACCGCCTTGCACCAATGCGATGACGATACCAATAAACAGGAACAGATAACCGTTTTGCGCGGCGGTATAGCCAAAGCGATCCTTCGCTAGGAAGGTCAAGGTGAACTCCATACCTGCGAACGCTGCGATGTAGATGAAGTACAGCAGATTAGTACGGTTTACGCCGGGGAATTCGCTGGGCTTCAGCAACGCCAAGGGATTCAGTGGTCGCCGGGCATGCGTCGGATCGTGCTTTCCTGAAAGCGTTTCCGGAAAACGCTTCACAACGAACAGCAAGTTCACCACGGCCAGAACAAAAGCCACAATCGCGGGGCCGGAAAACGGGTTGATCCCGGGAATCCAGGTAAGCGTTTGCGAAGCATCCCACAAACTCAACAGAGCTCCCATTGCAGGACCAAAGATGAATCCAACGCCGAACGCAGCGCCGATCATCCCCATCCCCTTGGAGCGATTCGACGAGTCCGTAACATCGGCAACCGCCGCCGTCGCAACCGACAGATTGCCCGCCATGACGCCACCAATGAATCGCGACGCCACAAGCAACCAAAACGAATCGGCCATGATCCAGAGCAGGTAGCTGATCGCAGTGCCGGCAATGGTAATAACCAGGATGCTTCGCCTACCTCGACGGTCCGACAACGCACCCCAGATCGGAGCTGCTACGAATTGCAGCAATGAATACAGCGAACCCAACAGCCCACCAAACAGGACGGTGGCCGCCAATCGAGCCTTTTCTCCCTCAAGACCAC
>CAYQMZ010000588.1:0-5430 GCA_964418725.1 uncultured Pirellulaceae bacterium | reverse complement strand
GCCGTTGCGCTGTGGACCCAACCAGCCAGTCCAATTGGTTTCGTTGTTGGTTTCGGCATGCACACCTTGGGCGATTGCGAACAACGCAATGAAAACGGCAAAACGACGAGTCATAATTGTGTCTCCTTCGGTCAAGGGGTTGATCGAAAGTTTATCCGCAAACAGCGCCAAGTGTACAGCCATTGAATCGCTTCCGTATCGCAGAATCTTGCTTACGGTAACAGAGCGGTGAGACGTTGGTTCAACGATTCGATGGTTCGAGTCGTCGATTTCCCAACGCGTTTCTTCCTCGATTAGCGGCAGCGTATTAGGTCCGTCGCCGTACACCTTATTTGTCGAGGTAAACATGAAGACGGCATCTGGAGTCTGGTTTCGAACCGCCTCCAAGAGATTTAGCGTGCCAACTGCATTGACGGAAAAGTCTTTTTTCGGGTCGCGGGCGGCCCAGTCATGCGACGGCTGAGCAGCTGTGTGTAAAACAAGCTGAATGTCTTTGCCGTATTTCGAAAACAGCTGGCCGACGGCATCTTCGTCCCGAATATCGATCGATTGGTGTTCGTATCGATCGCCAAGTTGACCTTCCAGGCGAACGCGATTCCATTCGGTGGAAGCATCCTCGCCAAAGAACTCTTTTCGCATGTTGTTGTCGATGCCGACAACGCGAAGTCCTTTTTCTGCAAAGTAGTTGCTGGCTTCAGATCCAATGAGGCCGGCCGAGCCGGTGACGATTGCGATGCTCATATATGCGAACGAGTCGGTGCGAAATAATCGGAGCTAGATAAAAGGCTTCATGCCCCACGGCGTGCCAATCATAGGCACCGAATTAGTAGTATCGTAGACGAGGTTCAGTTAGCCGCCAAACCGACCACCCACTTACGCCGTCAAAAACTACCAGTCACCTTGCACATCGCCTATAGGCCCACCAATTGGAACTAGTCGGGTGATCCATAAACTGTTCATACCCGGAACAAGAGGGGCATTAGTGGCTGTAAACTTCTCGCGACGTTGCTGGGAAATTGATCCGAAGCCTGGCCTAACTACAATGCGAGTTGTTAGTTATCGCACCTTGGACAGTTGTGGACGGTGGGTTAGCGGTCATCTAAATGGGTAGCCGAACTAGCCTGTAAGTCATGCGGACAAACAAACCCGAACAAGAACAGCTTGTGGCAACAAGCTGTTTGCCGCCACGACGCGTTCTTCAGGCGTCGCTCTTGTGCGATCCAAAGTCGTCCATGGAAGCACGTTTGGGTTGGCACCGTGCGATCGCTGCTTCGAAGCATTATCACACAACGGTGATCTGTAGCGAACTGAGTAGTGACGGGATTGCGGAGTATGAGGCCGAACACGGCCCAACTCCGAATCTAGATTTTCAAATCGTGCGATTCGAGCCGAAGCAAATCAATAACTCGTTTGTGATGAGTTATCGCAGCTTTTACCGCGACTATCACCGATGGCAGCGGGGGGTATACGAACTCGCCAAGAAGCTTCACGCGCGTGACCCGTTTTGCCTAACACATCAAGTTGGAATTTGCGGATTTCGTGAACCGGGCTATTTGTGGAAGCTGGACGCTCCGTTTGTTTGGGGGCCTTTTGGTGGAACGCAAAACTATCCGTTTGCGTTTTTAGGCCAGCTGGGATTTCGCGAGGCGGTTCTCGAAGTGTCGAGGGCAATTGTGAACAATTGGCACCTGCGATTCCGGCCGCGAGTTCGCAGTGCCGTAAGTCATGCCGCCCGGATCTACGCGGCAAACTCGCAGAATCAGCTCGACTTTCTACGAGTTCACGGAAGAATGCCCGCATTACAACTGGAAACCGGCTTGGCCGAACTCCCCCAGGTGAGTCTGTCCAAACGTTCCGACGATGCCCCGTTGCGCATTCTTTGGGCCGGTCGATTCAAACCCTGGAAAGCGCTACCGTTGTTGCTCAATGCGTTAAAAGGGCTGGACCGTCAGATTCCGTTTCAGGTTCGCGTCATTGGTCACCAGACGAGCGAGGCAGAATATCGCCGCCTAGTAAAACGGCTTGGGTTGGAGTCCAATGTCACGTGGCTTGGCTGGCCCGAGTACCAAGATTCGCTTGTTCACTATGAGTGGGCTGACGTTTTTGCCTTTACTAGTCTTCGTGATACTTCAGGTACTGGACTGCTGGAAGCCCTCGCGCACGGATGCCCAATTGTTGGTGTCAATCATCAAGGCGCAAGAGATATCATGACGGATGACTGTTCCATTCCGATTGACGTGACCACTCCGCGTAAAGTTGTTTATCAATTCCGCCAGGCAATTCTAGATTTGGCGCGAAACCCCGATATGCTGCTGAGAAAGAGCAGGGCTGCCTTGCGTCGTGCTGAGGACTTCACTTGGGAAGTTCTTGGTGAACAAATGGTCGAGGACTACGGAAACGTTGCTTCAAGAAAACCATCCTGATATGTCTAAAGAACTTGATATTTTCGCGTCAGTCGCTGGCCTCTTTGAAAGTGTCTTTCGGCACAAGTGGAAGCTGATCGCTTACAACATCCTGGTCGTGCTGAGCGTCATTGCACTGATGCTGTTCTGCCCCAGGAAGTACGGTTCGGAGGCCAAGGTGTGGTTGAAGCTTGGTCGCCAAAATACGCGACTGGATCCGACGGCGTCTACTGGACAGACCATCGGAATTCAAAAGGTCAACCGCGAGGACGAAATCAAGTCTGTGCTGGATGTGATCGCTAGCCGTGGCGTTTTGCAAGAAGTCGTCAATACGCTCACGCCAGACGTCGTTTTAGGTGACGCTCCTTTGGAAGGCCAAGAAGTGAAGCCACCAGGGAAGCTGAGCGCTTTGCTGGGACCGATTCTTAGCCTGAACCCGATCGACAAGATTGACCCAATAAGTCGTTCCGAAAAAGCGATTCGCGAAATCGAGAAGAATGTCGAAGTTAACGCCGAACGGAAATCCAACGTTGTCGCTGTGTCGTACGCAGCCGACTCGCCCGCGTTAGCCCAGGCAGTCGTCAACGAAATACTCACTGCTTACAAAGCCCGTCACAACGAAATCCATCGTGTTACTGGTTCGCAATCGTTCTTTGCCGAGCAAAAAGGACTGCTGCAAAATCGAGTGGACCACGCTTCGAAGGCGTTGAAGCAAGCGAAAGACGAGATCGGTATCGCATCAATAGTGGGGCAAAAGGCAAGCCTGGAAGACGAGCTTCTGGGAGTTGAAAAAGAGAGACTAGCCACCACACAGAAGCTTGCCGAGTCCAATGCCATGGTTGCGGAACTCAAGAAGTTGCTGGAGTCCAATCCTGAATACGTGCAGTCCGAACAACGCTCCGTTCCCAACACTGGCCGCGATGCGTTGCGAAGTCGCCTTTGGGATTTGCAGTCGCAACGAATGCAGTTGGAGCAGACGTACAATGAAGACAACCCGTTAGTTCAAGCGGCCAAAGCGCAGGAAGCAAAAGCCGCTGAACTGCTGAATGCGGACTCGTCGGTTGAGCGTAGTGAAACGATCCAAGCTCTGAATAAGATCCATCAAGATCTCTCGCTGGATCTAGCCAAGGCAAAGGCAAGCATTGCAGGCTACAACGCGATGCTGACGACGCTTGGGAAGCAAGAGACAGAGCTTCGCGAGCGGATGTCGAACTTGAACACGTACGACATTCGCATCAAGCAACTCGAGAGGGAGTTGCAACTGGCGGAAGCAAACTTCATGTCGTACTCAGAGAAGTACGAAGATGCCCGTGTTGATGAGGCACTTAACTTAAGTGCAATTTCAAACCTCGGAATCGCGCAAGAGCCGACGTTCCAAGAGCGACCAGTCAGCCCGTCTAAGTTCTTACTGGCACTGTTGGGGATCGCTGCAATGGGTGCCGGCACGGTCGCTTTGACGGCGTTCTTGCACACGGTCATCGATCGTGACGTGTTGGACGAGCGTGAAGTTGAAGAGATTCGACAGTCAACTAGCATTCCTGTCATCGTATCGATTCCAGAACGATTGGCTTATCAAAAAACACTCCGCTAAGAATTCGATAGACCTATCGCCGCTGAAGACCAAGACCTCGATCGGATAAAAATGAGCACTACATCTGCGGAACATGAGCAACAGCAACTTGTTCAATTTGATGGAGCTAAAACCAGCCTGTCTCTGCCCGTTGGCTATCGCGTTCCCGTCAGGAAGAACAGCGAGTACATCGACGACCTTCTTCGCAAGGTATACGGCCATGTGCCTGCCACGGATGCGTTGGTGTTGGGAGTCGTAAGTTGCACCGACGACGACGCCGCCAGCGTTATGACGATCAACTTGGCGACACGTGCCACCGACTACCTAATGACACCAACGCTAGTCGTGGATGCCAACCTTCGAGCCGGGCGGATCTCGCGAAAGCTAGGCGCTCGACGGCCTGGCTTTGCAGACTATGTTGCTGGCACGTCAACGCTTAAGCAATGCACGTCACCGACCAAAGTCAACGACATGCATGTAATGGGCATTGGTGGTCGTAATCGCCGAGCTCAATCGTTGCTTCCAACCGCACTGCGTGAACTGCGTGAGGAGTTCCGCATGTCGTTTGTTGAATTCCCACCGCTAACAGGTCCTGCACCATTTGATAGCTTCATTAGCGAGCTAGATGGTGTCATCGTGTTGGCTCAGTATGGTCAAAAGAAACGCCAGCTGGACAAAATGACGAACCATATCCGTTCGTGCGGCGGCGATATTCTTGGACTTGTCATGACCGGGCGGCCTTCTGCGATGCCAAACTGGCTAACTCGCTGGTTCTAAACTACGCAATTCCTTATTGCTGCTTTCCCTCGCTGCGAGACAAGTAAGCGCAAGCTGGCTTTTCTCGCTATTTTGCTGCGCGGGTTTTGGCAATGCGTCTACTCCGACATGTCGGGGCATGAATAGACGTAGAAAGCAAATTGGTTGGCGACCATAATCCAGGCATGAAAAAACTAACATCCGGCGGCGGTTGGCCCGCGATTCTCTATACGCTTCGTAAATCCCAAGAAGTCGGTGGCATCTGGAAGATGTACAAGGCATTGCGAACACGTAATGCCTGCAAGACGTGTGCTCTCGGAATGGGAGGCCAGAAGGGAGGCATGGTCAACGAGGTTGGCAACTTCCCCGAAGTCTGTAAGAAGTCCCTGCAAGCGATGGCCGCTGATATGCAGCCGGGCATCACTGAAGAATTCTGGAAGAAGAATTCGATTGACCACCTCAAGGCAATGTCACCGCGTCAGCTTGAGGCGTGCGGTCGAATCGTCCAGCCAATGCTGCGTGAGTCGGGCTCCAAACACTATCGCCCGATTGATTGGGATGTGGCCATCAAGCGTGTCGCAGACAAGTTGCTGGCCACTCAACCGGACGAGACTTTCTGGTATTTCAGTGGCCGAAGCTCAAATGAAGCTGGTTTCTTGCTGCAACTCTTCGCGCGACTTTACGGCACGAACAACGTCAACA
>CAYQMZ010000587.1:0-5439 GCA_964418725.1 uncultured Pirellulaceae bacterium | reverse complement strand
GATGAATACCGTGTGAATCGCCCGCGTATTCATTGCATTTGAAGTCGTATTCGTAATAGACGTCCTCAACCATTCGGCGGCACAGATCACGTGGATTGCCAGCGCGGCGGGCGATCAAGCCAATGTGATGTTGGAGGACGCCCCATACAGCGGTGTCACGTTCCGGGATTACGATGTCGCAGGATTTCAAGAAGCGTTCAAAGGCTGGGATGATTGTGTCTCGGTCATCCGCATCAGCGAGATAGATGGTGACGAGATGGTCGTTGTCAATTCCAGCGTTCAGCAACCGGTCAGCGATCTCGCGCACCTCACAACCGACACCCGCAAAACCGTGCAGTGCTGCGAGTGACGTCAATTCGTTGCGGTCTGAATCAGAGATCACCTGCGGTGTCCAACGGAAGGTTTTTACGACACCGCCGTTGCGATGCCATTAGAATTTGAACTACGGAAGATTCTACCAGTAGACGGAGGCTTGAACAAACGACAGCGGTGTGCCGAAGTCCTAGCGTAAAACCATGTTGCACGACCCGGCACCGGTTGCGGTTTAGGGTAATACGCCAGAATCCAAGATGAATGTCATGCCAACGATCGCGGCAAAAGCAAGGATAACGTACACAGCCATCGCGGAAGGAGTTGTTCCGGGGTCACGGCCATTCCGAAAGCGTAAAGGGACGTGTTGGGTCAGATAGATCAGCCCGTTCACCAGCACGATTGCGGTAACGGCGTCTTCCCTGCCAGCGTCCACCGTCGCCGGGGGCGAACAACGTCGCGAGAACAATTTCGACGAACGCTAGGGTGGCCAAAGCTCGGCCAAGGTGATGTGGCTTGTCGCTAGGTTGCGCCCGTTCGGATGTGGACGATTCAGATGTTGGCGATTCGTATGGATTCGACATTCATCTAGGGTCGTGCAACAAGGTTCTAGAAGCCAGCTTGTCGCCAAGTGAGTGGGAGTCAGCTTCAAGACGAACAGCTGGTCGATGCGTAAATTGTAGCTTACGCTCCGCCTCGAACCAAAGCTGCCGATCGAATGCTCGAGTCACGTGACTTCCGCCACCACACTTTTGCTTCATTCGTCGGACTGGACGTCTGGCAGGTTCTGGAGTACCTCAAACCAGTCGTCGTGTTTGGTCAGGCACTCAACCACGGCTGGATGCGGCTGGCTCCAGATTCCGTCCAAGTCTCGCTCGCCGTCGACATGTATTGGAAATGCGAGTCGCTCGATTGGCGGTGTGAATTGCGCATCGATGTCGGCACGGTTGCCTCGCGCGTCGATTCGATACCAGCCATATTCAGCCAGATAGATTGCGTTCAATCCATGAAGACTGAATGGTGCTGTTTTGCCGTCAACCGACAATCGCTGATACGCTAGTCCAGCAGGGATCCCGTTTGCGCGAAGCAAGGCGCACAGCAAATGGCTTTTGGCATAGCAGTATCCCGTTTGGTGCTCTAGTACCTCCGATGCACGGCAGGTGACTGGGTTCATCTTGTGGTCCGAGCTGTGCCGAATGGTGTCACGCACGAATTCGAAGCAATTCTTGGCTGTTGTGAACTCGTCCGCCCCCGCAAGCTGCCGAGCACAAGCAACGATCTGCGCAGAAGACGTGTCGACGAATGGGCAACTTCCGAGAAAGTCTTGGGGATCGTAGTTCATCAGGCATAAAGGTTTGTCAAATCAAGCAACGCAGACATCAAAGCGTGCGAATCGGCAGAGGCGTCATCCATGGAATGACGCCTCCAGCAATTCAGCGAATGCATCAACACCGACTGGCTAGTTTTGCAGTCGCAAAGTCTCTCCGCCGTTTTTGCTCATGATTGCAACGAAAACGGCGGCGTCCACATCTGCGTTTACGAATTGCACGTGGCCATCACAGAAGGTCAGATGAGCACCGCCGGGATGAAAGCTAAACGTCTCTTCGTTCGCGCCGCAGTTCACGACACTCCAGGGGCAATCTTCCGGACCACCTAGCGGCGTCGGGTTATTGTTTACGAGTGTATCCACATTGAACGCGTTGTCCGGGTCCGCCCAGGCCCATGAGCGGCGGTTCGCTGCGGTACCATCATCCATGTTTTCTGTTTTGATGACCATGAAGCCGCCTCGGTCGACGTCGACTCGACCTGCGTCCTCAGCGATCGCCACGGTATTGCTCGTGCCGTCCGTGATCGACTTGATCCTGCGATTGGAATCGCCATTCAAAGCGCACTTGAAACGAGGCTGATTTGGGTTGCCGCTCAATCCCGGCTTCACCGTTACCGGTGCCGAGTAATCGGTATAGCCATAGCCTTCCGCGTCCTGATTACCACTGCGGCCACCGGTTGAAGGACAGACAAAAGTCGAGACGCCTTGCTGCGAACCTCGTTGATTCGTCGCGACCGTTGGCTCGACATCGTACCGATACTTCATGTCGAACAAGTCAGCCAAACCCGCCTCTTCCATGAATGGCAGAATGTACGTCTGAACTGAATGAGACGCGTCGCCTCGACTTTCAAGCCGTCGGTCGTCGGTGAAGAACACGTTTTGGCCGGCGTTCGCTCCGTCGCCGCCACGCTTGGCCTGCCCGGCACTGGGAAATTTCTGGAGAGCCGATTCATAGTTGAATAACCCCAAACCCATCTGCCGCATATTGTTGAGGCACGAACTTTTTCGAGCCGCCTCTCTTGCGGCTTGGACAGCTGGTAGCAGCAAGGAGACCAACATGGCGATGATTGCAATGACGACAAGTAACTCAACGAGCGTAAAAGCTTTGGCAGCCTTAGAACTGGACATACGGACTTTTCCTAGTGGATAGCTACGAAGGGAGACAAGCGTCCAGATTCAGCGCTTCAAACGCCAAAGAAAGAGAACCAGGACACTCACCAAATAGAGATGGAGCGAGTCAATCAGTACCGAGCAACGTGCACGCGCCGCCTGACTGACTTGAACAGTCATGTGAAGCCGGTGCAACGGATGGAAATTCGGTCGGACATCGCGGAAAGCGAGAAGCATCGTGGGGATGCGTCACGATATGCATCGCTTTCCGTTCTGTCAACAACGCACGCGTGTGTAGTCCGCCAACGCATGTCCAGAACGTGCTGTTGCTTACACTCTTTCGACTTCTCGCCGAGGCGGACTGCCAACTCTGTCGGACGACGTTTCGCGATCCGCGTTGACAATCAATCGCGCTCCCCGCCTAAACGTCAAATACGACCAAGCCCAACTAAGAACAACGAAAAGCCGGTTCTTGAATCCTGTCAGGAAGTAGATGTGTACGGCGAGCCACGTAAGCCAAGCCAAGCGACCAGCGAATCGCAGTTTCCCAATTTCGACCACCGCGCGGTTGCGTCCAATCGTCGCCATCTGGCCTTTATCGACGAACCGAAAATCACTGCGTGGTCTGCCAGCAATGTCAGACAGAATCGCAGCAGCAACGTGGCGGCCCTGCTGTACGGCCACCGGTGCCGTGCCAGGCAGCGACGAACCATCTTCAGTCGTGTATCCAGCCTGGTCTCCTGCAACAAAGACGTTCGGATGATCGGGGACGCTCAAAGTCCGATCAACAATGATCCGACCGCGTTTGTCTGTTTCCCAATCCGCTTGAACCGAGACTGCTCGAACACCTGCCGCCCACAGCACCGTGGCCGATCGGATGTGCTCGGTACCAACGTGCAGTCCATCATCGTCGATTCGCGTGACTTTACTTGTTGACCAGATCTGCACGCCAAGCTTCTCTAAATCTCTAGCTGCACGGCTCGCCATCGCGTCACTGAAAGTGGGCAAAATCCTCGCCCCAGCTTCGACTAGAATGATACGGCTCTGACTGGCGTCGATGTTCCGGAAGTCTTTCGCCAGGCAATAGCGGCTCATCTCTCCAATCGCACCAGCCAATTCGACTCCCGTCGGTCCGCCGCCGATAACGACGAACGTCAGCAAACGACGTCTCTCTTCCGCATCCGTCGTTCGCTCTGCAATTTCGTAGGCATTCAAGACGCGTCGCCGAATCTCAGTCGCCTGTGGAATCGTCTTCAGACTTGGGGCAGCCTTCTCCCACTCGGGATGACCAAAGTACGTGGGAACTGCTCCGCAACCAAGCACCAGATAGTCATAATTGAGAACGCCGAAGTCCGTCGCAACAGCGTTTGCGGCCAGATCCACGCCTTGCACGGTGCCTTGCAAAACGGACGTGTTCTGTTGACTGGAGAGCAGACTCCGAATTGGCGCGGCGATGTCCGCAGGAGATAGCCCCGCCATTGCTACCTGATACAGCAGAGGCTGAAAGAGATGATGGTTCTGGCGGTCGATTAGCGTGATGCGAAGTTCGGACGACTTTCCAAGTTGCTTTGCCGCATTCAGACCTGCAAAACCACCACCGACAATGACGACGTGCTTCATAGATGAAAGCTCCGCTGGAGTTCGTCCGGATACCAGCTAACTTGTTCTAGCGATCCGATTTTGTAAGTAGAGATGCCCGTCGGCACGAATTGGTTCGCGAAGATTTGGCTGGCGAGGAATTGGTTGTGCGTTGCCGCACGTTGACGAGAAGTCGCCCCAAAATTAGCATCGCGAAGGTGGCTTGCGGCTTTCATGAAATAGCTACACACGCACTCGTTTAAATGGCAGCTAAGAAGGTCGCGAAGTTCGATTTGCAGAAGATCAGCAACTGAATGACATTTCGGAGCAGTCTGGTGACCAACGACGACAATCGACAAATGCGGTTTCACCTATCGACGCTGCTGCTGCTGATCACTTGCTGTGCTCTGTTCTTTGGATGGGTAGCCGATTCATATCGTCACAGACGAATTGCAGCCGAACGTGAAGAGGAGCACCAAGCGGGCTTACTCAAACTAGAACGGCAGACACAGGCGAAACTCACTCAGCTCACTCGCAAGCTGGGTAGGTATCGTCAGGCGGGCGCAGTCGCGACGTCATTCCAAGTTCTGTCGTTCCGCAAGCAATCGATCACCGACGAGCAAATCCGTTTTATGGCTCGTTTTCCAGAGTTGCGAAAACTGGAATTGAGCCATACCAATCTGACGCCGGAGAAGCTTGAACTGATTTCCGAACTGAGTCAGCTAGAAAGCCTCAACCTTGCTCACAATCCGTCGCTGACAGATGAGAGCCTAGCTTGCCTTCAGAAAATGCCTCGTCTCCGAGAGCTTGAGCTGACGGCCTGCAACGGAATCACTGCTGCGGGCGTCAAACAACTCTATATGGTGCGGTCACTTGAACGGGTTCGGTTGGATCCAAGACTGCGACACACGGCGGCCGGTTTGGTACGTGCTGTCCCGAATTGCAGAGTTGTCTTTGTGAACCTGGGCAAGATCGAGTCATTTGGAATCTTAGCCGAGTCGAACAACCGTCTAACGCTCTTGGAAAAGACGTTACGCCAACAGCGTGAGGAGAGTTTAGATCCAACCAACAAACGGCGTTTCGGCAGCCGAAAACAGGCCCCAGTACGTAGCAAA
>CAYQMZ010000586.1:0-5443 GCA_964418725.1 uncultured Pirellulaceae bacterium | reverse complement strand
GTACGGTCGACGGCGAAGTTCTCGTATCGAACGATCTAGCAGGGAAAGGCACGTCATAAGCGTGACGAGCTTAGTTCGACCGACTGCTCGCAAACTTCTAACCCTCGAAACGATAGCCGACGCCGTGAACCGTGCGAATGATCTCCGGCGCCTTGGGGTCGATTTCAACCCGTTTGCGTAGTTGTGAAATGTGCTGATCCAAAGTCCGGCTATTCTGCACGTGTTTCAGACCCCAACACTTTTCAAATAGCGTTTGGCGATCGACAGCTTCACCCTGACGTTGATAAAGCAGTTGCAGAATCTGCGTATCTCGCAGGCTTAGATCAATAACATGGGTACCTCTGAGTGCTCTCAACTCGGAAGGTCGTACCTCTAGGTCCCGCATCCGAAAATGACTGGCCGATTGGCTTACGTCGCGCCCAAGACACCGACGTGTGACGGCTCGAATCCGAGCGACTACTTCCTTCACCCCAAAAGGCTTCACGATGAAGTCGTCGGCACCAAGATCCAACCCGACGACTTTGTCGATCTCTTCCGACTTTGCACTGATGAAGATAATCGGAATGTTCTCATCGAGATTTCGAATTTGCTGACACACTTCATAGCCGCTCAGCTTCGGCATCATGACGTCCAAGCAAACGAAGTCCGGCTTCTCTGATTTGAATCGCTTCACCGCGACCTCGCCGTTCTCGGCAAGCACGACGTCGTAGCCTTCGTTTTCCAATAACTCAGCCAACCCCTCACGCGTCAGCGTGTCGTCTTCGCAAATCAGGACTTTCACAAATGCATCTCTGTTCGTTCGGGCGCAGAAGTTTGTTGCCGTACATTAACCTTGCCAAACTGGCGTCTGCAGTGTCAACCGAAACGTAGCGCCAATGGCCGAATCGACCAACGTCAGGTCTCCACCGTGCCTTTTCGCGAGCGTACGGGTGATGCTCAGTCCGATCCCAGTTCCCGTAGCTGAAACGATGTGATCGGAAGCTCGCTCGAACGGTTCAAAGATCCTTTTCGCGAACGGTGCGTCGATACCAGGTCCAGCGTCAGAAACCGTAATCGTCGACACGCCATTCTTCTGCCTACTGGCGATTCGCAAATGTTTTCCGTCAGACGCGTACTTCTCAACGTTGCCAATCAAGTTCGCCAACATCTGTTCGACTGCATCCGCATCTACGGCGACCTTTTGGGTTGCATCCAGATCCAGCACTACTTCAATATCCAGTTGCGTCAGAGAAGGTCGAAATTGATCCAGCACACGTTCGACAATTCGATCTATCGTTCCTGGCAAACGGGCTACCGGCCGGGCGTCTCGGTTCGTTCTTGCAAACGTCAGCACGTTGTTAATCAGGCGACTAAGGCGACTGCTCTCGCTGGTAATGACGGCCAAGTGAGCCTGTGCTTTGTTGTCTTCGGGGTCGATTCGATCAAGATCGCTTTCGAGCAACTCGGCATACATTCGAATGTTCGTCAGCGGCGTTTTTAGTTCGTGCGACACCTGATTGACGAAGTTGACGCGCTGGCGAGCTTCTCGCGTTTGCCGCCCAATCTCTCGGCCCAAGAAAACCGCCAAACCGACCAGACCAAAAAACAGAACTCCGGTACCCAACAAATGGATAAACAGCGAAGAACGCCCGAATGTCAGCGGGCGAATCGGGCCAAAGTGCTGCAGCCGCCAAGGACGCAGCGGAGAGCTGAGCTGAACTTGCGTAACCGGAGGCAAGTCCATTGGAATCTCAGCCCCGCCCCAAAAGTAGACGACATCCCCGGCTGCATTCACTAAACGAACTTGTGCCGGAGACATGCGGTTCAAATCGTTGCTGTCCGATTTCGGCAAGACATCTTTCACTTCCGAAATCCATCGCGAGCGATTCAAGCAAAACACCAGCGTGCGATGATCGTCCAACACTTGCCAATGCATCAACTGAATGCCGTTGCCCCAATACCAGGTGAACCAACCGTGATCTTCTTCGGCCGACGTCGTTTCCGCGTAACCGTCGACGTAGCTCGTCCCAGGCGACGAATCCTTCGGATGAATGATGACTTTGACAGGCTGACTGCCAATCTGTGAATACGTCTCGTTAGTTTGCTTTTCAGTGCTGCGAAGCTGACGCCCCGATCGGATTTTTTCCTGCAGCCGCTGGCGACCAAACGTACGGTCCTGAATCAGTTGCCCGACTTTGCGAAGAAACGGATCCTTCGCCTCGGGATACATGGGAGTTCCGTCCTCTCTAATCAGCAGCACTTGCTCAACCAACGGCTCATTGCGAACGAAGTCTCTTATCGACGCCTTGCTCGATGGATCGATGCCAGAGTCCAACAGCTCTGATTGAACGGCTTCGAAATAGTCCTTGATCGTGCCGTCGACTCCAGCAAGATTGGCATTCAACAAGGCTTCGAACTGCCGCCGTGTTCGGAGCTCATCCGCTTCCACCAAGCGTCGCCCTAATAGAAAAAAGGCCAGCAACGGCACGATGACCAAGAGCGCCAAGATGATGCTGTACTTGTATGGCATTACATGGCTGTTGGATTGAGGAACTCTTAGGCCATTATAGAGTTCAGACGCCATGATCCAGAATACAATTTCGCCTTGCTCTGAACTGGCCGACGGCCAACGCATCCAAGGGATCGCCGTTAGCTAGAGAACGGCGATGAGAGAAACACTTGTGGCTCAGCGCTTTGACTGTGGTTCGACGACGATTTCGAAGTCGTTCTCACCATCGGCCGATACTTCAAAGGTTAGATCCGCAGCACCATAGTCCGCGTATCGGCCATCAATGTGTCGTCCATGCTCGTGCGGTGTGACGCCCGCCTGCCCATTCATAATTAGCTGGATCACAACCGCTTCATGGGAACCAGCGGGTGCACCGTCGCCGTCTTCGAATGTTCCGAGACGGAAGGTACCGTCTTTTTCAATCGAACCACTGGATGTGAGATCGTGCTCGGCGTGATGAAACTCTACCGAACCGAAAGTGACGGGCGTTCCATCAGAGAACACGACTCGCCCACTGACGGGGTACGTTGCAACTGCGTTGCCATCGCAACCGAGCACTAGTGCAAGCAGTAGGCTGACAACTAGCGCGTAGCCAGTTCGTTGCGTCTTCATGTTACCGAGGGTTCGAGCGATGGGATAAGAGACCAAGCGACCGAGTGCTAGACGTGATCGACACTGCGCGTACGCTGCCATCGGCCATGACGAAGTTGCAGATGTCCGGATGAGAACTGCCAAAGGTAATCACACTGCGAGGGGTCATATCGTGAGGTCCCCGCGCGATGGGTGCGCCAACTCCGGCGACTCGACTTGCCGCTGGAAAGTGATCTCCGTCGAATGCCGGTCCGTCCTCTGGCCACTGACGCAGACGAGTCAACGGCACATGCTTCTCACCAGCCAACATGGTCTTGCTCAATCCATCGGTGACGTTCTTATGAGCAATACGCTCGATCCAACCTCTGGCTTGTCCAACCTGTCGCACGACCGAGCCTTCAATCGACATTCGACCGACACACTGCGGTCGACTCGCCACGATCAGGCCCGTTCCGTTACCACCAAAGTAGAAATCTGTGCTCGATCCGTTCGAACCGGGAGTCAGGTCACCATGGTTGCCAGCGTAGTCGGTTGCAGCCCCTAACACTTCCGTTGTTTCCGTGGTACTGCGTGAATATCTGCAGCCGCACGCTGCGACGAATTGTTTCCTACTCGTCTCGCTCACTTCGCGATGCGTTGTGGCTTCGTCGACGGAACGACGACTGGGACAAGCAAAGATTGGTATCGATGGATTCCGCGCACCTTCGGGATGCTTGAACCAAGGCTCGTAGATATCCCACTGCGAATAGACGTTGTTCTGTTCGATGAATGGCAAAATGCGTACCATCCACGTCGCGGCTGTTTCGCCGCAGGGAAGATCGTCGTCCAGATCCGGCACGAGTCTCGCTGGTGGGTAGCAGTTGTTGGCACCGTGGAATAACTCGACACCCAGACCGATCTGTCTGAGATTGTTTTGGCATTGCGCTCGACGAGCTGCCTCTCGCGCCGACTGAACACCCGGCAGAAGGATCGCGACCAGCATGCCAATAATCGCGATGACGACTAGCAGTTCGATTAACGTGAAGGCTCTACGGCTCATCTAAGAAAGCTTCCAACACTGACCGCGGTAAAGATACCTATTGTACCACGAAGTTAAGCCACAGAGCCAAATCGGACAGCCGTTCGCACAGCCACCGACTGCTAATTTCCCCGATTTTTGGGTATACGCGATCGTTTTTTCGCTGATTCGCCACCGCCCAAGCCACTGCGATACCGCCGGCCTGCTGCCTCACGCTGCTTTAGGCCTCGGTTATCCACATTACCACTGACAGTCTCGCGATGGTTGAAAGAGCTTTGCCGACAGATCTAGCTGAAGGCACTAACGCCCTGATAAACCAAGAAGGCAACGCCGTAGGCAAGCAAGCTCATGTAGACCAACTGGAATATCGCCCAGCCCCATGACCCCGTTTCGCGTTTCGTAACGGCTTGGGTTGGGAGGCATTGCATCGCCAATACGAAAAACACCAACAAGCTCAGACTAGTCGCAGTTGTGAAAACCGGCGATCCATCGTCACGCTTCGCTTCTGTCAGCTTTTCGCGTAGCGAGCTGATGTCATCGGGTTCTTCGCCCAACCCGTACAAAACCGACAGCGTTGAAACAACGACCTCGCGTGCGGCAAAGGAAGTCAGCACGCCCACACTGGTCTTCCAGTCGTAACCAAGCGGGCGAAAAATCGGATGCACTAATTTGCCAGCGCGACCGATCAATGAATGCTCCTGAGCAAACTGCATTCGGGTCACTTCCAGTTGTGATTCATCCAAATCAGTCAGGACTAGACCTCGGGCTGCCGCGACCTCACCAAACTTGGCATCAGACATTTTCGGGTAAGTGGAAAGCGCCCAAATGGCGATCGAGATCAGCAGAATCACAGTACCAGCGTCTCGCAAGAAAACGAGCCCGCGACGATAGGCTTGTAGCGCCGCGACTTTCAACGAAGGACGCCGATATGGCGGTAAATCTAGGATCAGCAACGAAGCTTCGCCGGGCAACAGCGTCAGCTTCAGCAGCCAAGCGATCAAGAACGCCATCACCATCCCCAAGCAATAGGCACCAACGAACAGCAGCGACGCCCACAGTGCATTCTTCGGGAACAGCATCGCTGCAATCATGCCGTAGACCGGCAACCTGGCCGAACACGTCATCAACGGTATGACCATGATCGCGGCCAGTCTGTCGCGGCGATTTTCGATCACCTTTGTCGACATAATGGCCGGAATCGCGCAAGCATGCGCAGTAAGTAACGGGATGAATGCCTGGCCAGGAAGTCCAACGCGACGCATCCAACTGTCGACAACGACGATCGCTCGTGAGAGATATCCAGAATCTTCCAGCAGCGACAACGCAAAAAAGAGCAGGCAGATTTG
>CAYQMZ010000585.1:0-5455 GCA_964418725.1 uncultured Pirellulaceae bacterium | reverse complement strand
CCGCAGGTGAGTACTCGTCCTGAGCCCGCAGCAGACGCTCGATAGTCACGGGTTGCCGATCATTCTTGCTGAACATCGACTTCCGTGCACTGAACCTAAGTTCGGTGCACGGTTGCGTGTTTATAGATGTTGGAACGCGGCCCTGACTCCGTAAAGGCAGCTAGATTTGCTGTGGACTGTCGGCCGGCTTGGATCTTTAACGGTAGCAACCGGCGGTGTTCCGAGCCCAGCGACTAGATTAGGCTATGGCAATCTCGCTCGACACCAGAAGCAGGTTGCCCACTCATGCGTCACTCATTTCGTTGGTTGATTGGTTTCAGTTTATTCGTTGCCTTGGCGGCCACAGTTCTTGCTGATGCGAAACCGAACGTCGTAGTCATCATGGCCGACGACCTTGGTTACGGTGATGTTTCTTGCTACGGAGCATCGAAACTAGAAACCCCGAACATCGATCGCTTGGCCGGCGAAGGAATTCGCTTCACCAACGGTTATTGCTCCGCCTCAACGTGCACTCCAACGCGTTATTCGTTACTGACCGGCAACTACGCATTCCGAACACCGGGCACGGGCATCGCTCCGCCGAATTCACCGGCGATTATCAAACCTGGCACAGAGACGTTGCCATCTATCTTGAAACGAGCCGGCTATAGTACGGCGGTCGTGGGCAAGTGGCACCTTGGTTTGGGTGGTCCCGACGGTCCCGACTGGAATCACTTACTGAAACCCGGCCCGCTGGAAATTGGATTCGACAGCTGCTTTTTGCTACCGACCACCAACGACCGAGTCCCCCAAGTCTACGTGCAAGACCATCGAGTCCTGAATCTTGACCCGAGTGATCCCCTTTGGGTCGGCAGAAAGAAACCAAGCCCAGACCATCCAACCGGAAAGACGCACCGCGACACGCTCAAGATGGATTGGTCCCACGGACACAACTCCACGATTCATAACGGCATCAGTCGCATTGGTTTCTATACGGGCGGTCACGCGGCTCGATTTCGAGATGAAGACCTCGCTGACAAGTGGGTCGAAAAAGCCAACGAGTTCATGGAGCAGCACAAGGACAACCCGTTCTTTTTGTTCTTCTCATCGCATGACATTCACGTACCGCGAATTCCACACGAACGATTCCAAGGCACAACCTCCATGGGGTACCGCGGCGACGCAATCATTCAACTGGATTGGTGCGTCGGAGAAGTGATGAAGTGCTTAGACCGCTTGGGCATCGCGGACAACACATTGGTTGTATTCTGCTCAGACAATGGCCCTGTGCTGGATGATGGCTACAAGGACGACGCCGTCGAAAAGATTGGTAGCCACCGCGCGGCGGGCCCATTCACTGGCGGAAAGTACAGTGTCTATGAGGGCGGCACCCGAACTCCCTTCATCACACGTTGGAAGGGAACGATCAAACCAGGTCAAACTAGCGAAGCCATGGTCTGCACGATTGATTTAGCTGCCAGCCTCGCCGGCATGTTGGATGTCGAGCTCACGGATTCGATGTGTGTCGACAGCATGGATGTGATGGACGTGTTGCTTGGCCAGCCAAACGGAAAAGGCCGCGACCACCTAGTGCAACAGAACAACGGCAACTCAGGCACCTATGCCCTACGAGTTGGAAACTGGAAGCTTCACCGCCACGACAAGCGATCAGCCCGGAATGTTGTTGTTGAACGAAAGCTGGCCGATACGAAAGTCTCACAGTATCAACTGTTCGATTTGAGCAAAGACATCAGCGAATCCAAGAACGTTATCGCAGATCATCCGGAAGTGGCGAAGCGTCTGAAAACGCAGCTTACGGAACTCATTGCCGCTGGTCGAAGCCGGCCAGCTACGGCTACCGCACCGTGAGTCGGCGATAATTCTGTGAAGCGTACGAACCCAAAGCCACGCTTTCGCTCTCGAATAAGTGAAACGAGCTTTGGAGCAGAAGCCAACAAGACGCTGACTAGTTGCTGTAAGATTCGTCGCTGTTGGGGAACTCGCCCGATTTCACGTCGCGAACGAACGATTCCGCTGCGTCCTTGAGCACCGACGAAACGTCCGCATACTGCCGGACGAATTTGGCACGGAATCTCGTGATGCCCAGCATATCGGGGGCAACCAAAACCTGACCGTCGCAGGATGCTCCGGCGCCGATGCCGATCGTTGGTATCGACAACGATTCAG
Source organism: uncultured Pirellulaceae bacterium (assembly GCA_964418725.1). Classification (GTDB taxonomy): domain Bacteria; phylum Planctomycetota; class Planctomycetia; order Pirellulales; family Pirellulaceae; genus CAYNJG01. The sequence goes on along the minus strand of CAYQMZ010000585.1, from coordinate 3,289 downwards.
TTACCTCAGCGGCCAATTCCGCAGGAACAGCTTCGAGCACGATCGCAAAACAACCTGCGTCTTCAAGTGCCAACGCAGCTTGCTTCAGGCGTGTCGCCGATTCGTCATCTTTTCCTTGCACCAAGAACCCACCGAATCGATGAACGGACTGAGGCGTTAGCCCCAGGTGCCCCATAACAGGAATGCCCGCTTGCAGGATGCGTTTCACCACGGGGATCATCGAGCGGCCACCTTCCAGCTTGACGCCGTGAACGTGGCTCTCCTGCATCAAACGTCCGGCGTTGTAGACAGCTTGGTCCGGATTGACCTGATAAGTCAAAAACGGCATGTCGCCGATCACCATCGCTCGTTCCGCAGCACGTGAAACGATTTCGGCATGATAGACGACATGGTCCAGCAACACGGACAGAGTCGTCTCCTTGCCGCCAAAGGCCATTCCCAACGTATCGCCAACCAGCAACAGATCGACGCCCGCTTCGTCGAGAATCTTCGCCGTGTAGTAGTCATACGTTGCGAGCATGGTCGACTTTTCGCCCGCTTCCTTCATCGCCTTCAGCGAACGAACGGTAACGCGTTTCTTGCTCATGCGTACGCTTTGCTTTCGTTGCAGGGTTCAGTGTAAGAAAGTATGCCGGTTGCTTCCCAGTCAACCATCCGTGGCTAGATCCGCCACGAACTGTCATCAGCTTGCTAACCGTCTCGCTTGACGGGCTCACGATCTTCGGGCAAGTAAAGAATGGCCCCGCAACTTTTGCAGAGGACCAGCTCTTCCTTCAGCATCAGATTGAACATCTGCGCATTGATCTTTTGATTGCAATGGCCGCAGTACTCGCCCTCAACACAAGCCATTCCATCTTCGCCGCGCGTTCCGACGATACGTGTAAAGTCTTGCTTGAAGTCGCCCGGCAACGTGGCCTCAAGCTCGGTGCCTTCCGACGTGAGACGTGCGACCTCACTCTCCAGCGATCCTCGCTCGCCTTCGACCTTTTGCTTCAACTTCTCGGCGTCTTCGGTACCCTTAGCCAATTCTGCTTCTTTTTCTTTTACGACGATCCCAAGGTGTTCCGCACGGTCGAACATTTCCAGGATCTCATCCGACAGCACACTATTGGCTTGATCGTCGGCGGCGATTTTGTCTACCAGCGCTTGGTACTCTTTGTTCGTACTGGCCGAATTCAATTTGGCTCGCGTATCTTCGATTTGGCCTTCGCGTTCCTTCAGTTGCAGCTCTTTTTGGTTCGTCGTGAGCTGACATTTCTTTACATCTTCTTTGGCGGCATCTACGGCTGCTTGCAGCTTTGCCACATTCGCCTCGACCGCTGCCACTTGGCGAGGCCCACGATCCAATCGCGAACGCAAATCGGTCAACTGCCGCTGGATTCGATGCAGCGTGCGTAGGGTAGCGGCGGAAACAGCCATGCGTGCAATCTCTACTAAATCCAGGTGGTGCTAACGAAGTATTTTGATGAGCCTGAACGTGCCTGCCTGGTTCGGCATTGGCAGATGCTTGAGCGTCGCAAGTCAATCAACAACCTGCGTTCTCCAAGGTGTCGCAGCCGGAATTTCCCGACTGTTTTCACATTTGTTCGACTCTTCTAACGCTTAGCGTAGGCGTTTCTGCAGGCGAGGTCCATGGTCATCCAAGGCACGTCGCACAAATCTCATTTAGGCGACATTTTCCGGCGAAATGTGCACTCTCGGACCGTTTGAAGACACGAGGCTGCGATTAATGTCATACCGCAGCGATATAATTGGAGCATGCAGCGTGGACGGCCTATTCTGGCCTCGATCGAACGAATCAGTTCATCGGCGTTCTTGCAATGAAAGACGTAACAGCAAATTGACCACGCACCAACCGTGGTGGCGTGCGTTGACTCGCGAATCCCCATCCCCCATCCAATCGGGAGGCAGTTATGCCACAGGCTGTAGTTGATCCAGAAGAAGTACGCCAGTTCGCAAGGAACCTTAAAAAATTCACGTCCGACTTGCGAGACCGGTTAACGGTCGTCAACAACCACCTCACCGCATTGGGTGGAACGTGGCGTGACCAAGAACACCGAAAGTTTGTCGATCGATTCGAAGATCACACAAAACACCTTGTCAAATTCTTGGAAGAGAACGATGTGCACGTTCGCTACCTGCTCAAGAAGGCCGACCAAATCGATGACTACCTGTCGTAGGAAGTCGACAGTCATCTGTGCGTAGTTCGAGCGGTCAAGCGCACCCAATCGCCGCTCGACTGCTCGGCCGATTTGACGCACGAGTGCGATCGCAACTCGCAACCAACGGAGACACGATGAAAGCCAACGTCAAATCCATCGAAGCAATCCGTCGGTTCCGAGCCGACCTGCAGGAGTACAACGACGCACTTCGATTGTCGATTGACATTCTCACGTCTGAACTTGTGCGAGCGGTCGACTATTTCGAATCTGATCGCAAGCTGTATTGGCCAGCGCAAGTTCGTCGAGCCAGTGATAAAGTCTCCGAAGCACGCATTAATCTCGAACGATGCCAAGTCACAACGCGTCCTGGCGAGGGGCCGTCGTGCTACGAAGAGAAAAAGGCACTTCAACGAGCCAAAGATCGACTGACCTACGCGAATGAGCGTGTCAAAGCCACTAAGAAGTGGATCGTGATTGTGCAAAAGGAAGTCGACGAGTTTCGCTCTCGGATGGCACAACTGAGCTTTCTGACGGAATCGGAATTACCAAGGTCGATTGCTGTCCTAGATCGATTGGCATCGCGACTGGAGCGTTACGTCGAATCCACCACGTCAAAACCTTCACAACCTTGAACAATGTCTTTCTACTTCCCAACAAAATCAGCTCAGAATGTTCGAGTCACACCACGGCGATAAGCCTAGTGACAGAGCAAAAAAAATCGCCGAAGTGCCAGATCCGTGCCTTGAGCGGATTCTTGCGTGACTGTTGGCGGTGAATTCGTCCCTTTTACTTATTCCGTTTACTTGAGGGGCACGAGCAATCCAGCACGTGCAACCTGCCATGCGAAGCGACCTTATCACGCCCTCAACGCGACTCCAACGAGCCACCAAAAAAATTCAAGATCGGTGGTTAGAAACGAAAGAAGAATGGGACGACGCAGTCAGTAAGCGATTTCAAGAAAAGCACCTCGCACCAATCGTTCCCCAACTTCAGCTGACACTCGGTGGCATCCACGAGTTGATGAAGGTACTGGACGAAGCAGTGAGCGAAACGCGGGACGACTGGAATCCGTCGTAACGGCCGTCCCGGAACGTGCTGCAAAGGTGGAACCTGCCTAGGTCCACAAC
>CAYQMZ010000584.1:0-5464 GCA_964418725.1 uncultured Pirellulaceae bacterium | reverse complement strand
ATGTTAGGCGACCGTAACGCTATGTACCGCGTTCAACCTCGAAGTCAAAAGGCAATTCGTCAGCGTGCAAAAGGAACGTGGATTCGTCAAGTCGTTGTGACCGAAATCGGCAAGGCAGATCACGTAATGTGTCCGCAAGTTCTGTGCCGCGCCAGCGTTCGATGTAAGCAGTCGGATACGGAGTGCCCAGCGGTACGCCGTTGGACGGGCACTCGCCCGGCCCGACCTCCTCTTTCGGATTGCGCCAGAAGTTCCGTCGGTCGAAAAACTTGAACGTGGCGTCTGAGTCCTTAATCCGGGTAACGATCAAGTCCATCAGGTCGTGCCGAAATCCGGCAGCATAGGCCGCAAACTGACTCGCAAGTGAAATATCTGGCCGAGAACTAAGCACGCGGATATTGCGATCGTGCTTGTCAACGATGAAACCGCGAGTGCCAATGCTGTACTCTGGAACGTACCACCAATCGAAACATTCGACGGGGCCATGCGCTTCGCACTCCACAGTGCGTCCAATCGCGTTCTCAATGTGCGTGATTACCCAATCCGCCGCCAAAGTTCGGTCGCCGTCAGGCACGACGAATCGACTTGGGTCCCCAAAGTCGTCAGCCGCGAGCTCCGGTCCGATGAGATTCACTGAGGTCGCCTAACGGAAGGTTTTTACGACACCGCCCTGAACGAAGGGTACTGTATGCCGCTGGTGTGGGATTGGAAATTATTTTACGACGCTGGACATCATCCACGCCATCGCAGCGCCAGCTAGAGCCGCGCCGATTCCGATTCCAGCACATATAAGAAGGGTGACCCTGCCTTTAGCAGCGATTGATTCGTTCGCTGTTCTATTCCCTTCCTGTAACGTAAGCAAAAAACGCTCGTTTGCTTCTCGCTGCTCCTTTAACATATCCATTTTTCGATGCTCCTTGGGGGAATGACCGATTTGCCATGTCGTAAAACTTTCACACGTTCTCTCATCTGAACACACCGAAACGATTTTCCTAGGGTCGTCCGCACCAGCAGCGATTTGCATCTCGGTAGAAAAATCCATTGCTCCAGCGAAGCACAAAGGGATTAGCTCGTATTTTCGGTGGGCATGAGGGATTGTTGGCGGCATCGCACCATCCTTGCGAACACATGCTTCCGCTTCCACGAGTTCCCGATTTGCAAATTCTCTGATTGCCAAATAGCCGCAGTCGCGGCAACGTACAGGTTGCATTGGTGTTAGCTTGCTTGAATGGGGCAGCGTAACGGCATACCATTCACTCACCACAAGTTTTGGGCCGTTGGTTCAAAAAAGAAGCCCCAAGTTTATCGCTTGGGGCTTTTTGCGTTTAGATGCGATGGTGGGTCATGCCGCTACTTCCAGCAATTGCCGGTTACTCAGTGGTCTGTCGATCAATCCGCTCGCCATCGCTGGCGTCATTCCGATTGACGAGTGTTTGCGGCACCAGTTGTACCACGAAAAGAAGATAGATTGCATCGCGATATGATGATCCAGCGACTTGCTGTGGGCGTTGGTCAATCGCGTGAACCGGCGTAGGTGCATTCGGATCGTCAGATTCATTCGCTCAACGTGTGACGTGCAAATATGATCTTCGTCGGGGCTTCCAAAACGAGCTACTTTCTCGCTGGCTATTATCGTCGCTGGCGAGTACCGCGTTTCGGTTTGGCTTGCGGCGTACTTCTTAATCAGTTGGCCGAAATCGATGTTTGAACCAAGTGCAAACGGGACGCCGTATTGATACGCTTGAAACCCATCGCTTGTGATTTGATACCGCTGTGTATCATCAACGGCGCGTCGCAGCTTGGTTAGAAACTGATCTGTCGCCATCGAGTTTCGACCGCCAACGTGATAGGCCAGCAGCAGCTTTGTGTTGCGTTCGATAGCTGTGTAAGTCCAAGCGTCACCAACGCCGGTTCCCGCTTCATCGTCTCGAACCCTCTTGGCTTTCTTGCCGACAAAATCCCATATTTCATCGATCTGGACGTCATTCACCTTCACGTTCGCGACCGCAGCATGGTGAAATTTGTCGCAATTTTCACCAACAACAAGAATCAAATCGCAGATGCAGTTCTTGTCGATTCCTGTGATGCGTGAAGTCGCCCTGATGCTCATTCCCTCCAATAGCAGATTCAGGGCAACGCAGGCACGGTCCAAATTGAGCCGCATGTTTCCAAGCGGCTGTGAACGGTCCTCGGTGAACGTCTGACCGCAATCGGTGCATTTGAACCGCTGTAGCCCGGCCCGCGTTCGTCCGTGGCGGTGAGTCTTTTCGTGAGAGCATGTAGGTGCTGGCGCAATCATGGTTCGGGTTCCTGTTGCGAGGAACAGGTGCGCAAACCTAGAATGCAGTTGCGTTGACGGCATCTTGGGTGTTGAAGCACCTGAGTGTCTGAGCCCTGCGTTGGTGTTGAAGCACCAGCGCAGGAGTTTTTTAACGCTCTGCAATTATGCTTGAGCGTTTTGACACGTTAGGTCACTCAAAAGTGAAAAACGGCGGGCGAGGGAATCGGACCCCCACGAATGAAATCCGTGTTCGCATGCGGTGTATAAAGCCGCTGGCCTCACCAGAAGCCGGAGCGCCCGCCTGTTGGTTAGCTCGTACCATCGCGGATTAAACGCTTTGCGAGCCGCTGCCTGCGGCGCAGTAGGGTTCGCGGCTTATTGATTCGCCTACGCCGACTCGGCGCATATTTTCTTCGTGTCATTTATTGGTAACCCCAAAAATGAGTTGCTCAGAATGACACGCGCGCGTAAGCTAGAAGTGCTACTTTTGTCGCTCACGCTTGCGTGTCGGTAAATAGTCAAGGGCTCGTCGGAAACGGCGGGCCTCTTGCGTTTCGAATCATTGCTTTACTCCTTGTAAGTTCGAACGAAAAAAGCCCCTGCAAGCTTTTGGCTCACAGGGGCTCCGTTGGTCGGTCACCACTATGTTGGCGACGTACCGGTATCCATGCGATCTTCACATGGATTCCGAATGACGGTCACCACGCAATTCAAACCAAAAGTTCCACCGGTTGGTTTTCTTGCGTTGGCGGCATAAAAAAAAGCCGCCATCTACTGGTTGCAACACCGACGTAGAAAGCGACTTCGTGAAAGTTGTTTAAGTGTCGGTGTTGCGTGGCTAAATCTAAGGGTTCCTTGCTATGTGTCAAGATAATTCCATCAACTTTTATCGCATTCGTTGGATTGAACTATCCAGTAACTACCATCGATTTTGAACCGTTCACTCCGTCCCATTTCAGCGCCCAAGGACTTCTTTAGTTTCAAATTGCCATTCACAGGCACGTAGCCACGTTCCAGCATTTCGACGACTAGCTCAACTAGCGTCATCGGTTTGCCGACTTTCCGTAGCACGGATTCAGCCGCATCAATTTGAGACATTCCATTGAGCGGGTTCACTGGCGGGCCAAACCATTCCACAGCGAACAACGCAGGCGTCCCACGTCGCCCACGACGAACTCGTTTGATCTCACGTCGGTAGATGAGACGGTCAATCGTAGATCGAACTGCTGGCGTGTCGCTAGCGGGCAAACCAAGCAACGTCAGCAACTCGGGAATCGTGAAGTTCGCATCGGTTGGCACCGCGTCCATGATCCGAACGCGCATCGGGATCTCTGGCTTGGGCCTGCCCTTCAAACTAGGTTTCGCATTCAGTGACTTAGCCAGTTTGTTGATCTGGTCTAGTTCTTTGCGATACTCCGCTTTGATCTCCGCAATCGCGGCGTCTCGTTTGTCTCGTGCCTGCTGGCGAAGTTCGCTAAAATGATCGTTCATGACGACAAAGAGAATCGGCTTTCAAGAATGGTTCAACCGGGGTCAGGCGATCCCACACTAGCGGCATACAGTACCGAACGAAGCGAACGATGTCTGAACTACGAAAGATTGTACCAATGCCAGCCCGCGTGACCAACCAAGGAAGGTGTGCCGAAGGCATAGCGTAAAAACCATGTTGGCAGACACGGACCACGGGTTAACGATCAGCCACCGGGTGGTTCATCACCAGCGTCGAGCCAGTCGATCGTTCCAAACTGGTGATCGCTCAATGCAATGTTGGCGCGTTGATCCTGTGACAGTTTTGCGCCGGCAACGTTTGTGTTTGCGAAAGTGCAGCCATCAAAGGAAGAGAGTCGCAAATCGGCGCCAGAAAGGTCGGCATCATCAAAATTGCAGTTTTCGTATAGCGAGGCACGCATGTCCGCGGCGGCAAGGGAAGCACCGGAAAAATTGACGCGCAGAAAGTCGTTCCAGCACATAGTTGATTCCGATAGATCGGTGTTCGCGAACGACATAGCGTTTATCTCGGATTTGGCGAAATAGGTCCGAGCAAGTGTCAAACCAGACAAGTCGTCATCGGCGGCCCGTGTGCGGAAAAAGCTGAAGCCAAGTGGTTCAGGATCGTCAAATATCGGAGGGTGGTCGGGCATCGGCGGACAATCCTCGCCGAGCCATCCGATTTCGCGGAGACGAACGATTGAGTCTTCGTAGGACAGGCGTTGAGTCATGATTCGCTAGTGTCTGCCAACGGTAGGTTTTTACGACACCGCCCTGAACGAAGCGAGCGACGTCTGAACTACGAGTGATTCTACCAATGCAAGCCCGCGTGACCAACCAAGGAAGGTGTGCCGAAGGCCTAGCGTAAAAACCATGTTGTCCGGCCCGGCACGCTATCGTCAACGCTTGCATGCAGACAGGAAGTCCCAAGCGGTCGAGTTGTGGCGCACAGACCATTCGTGGCCCATGCCACGAACGACGATCAGATCAGTTTGATGCCCAGCATCGCGATAGTAGTCAAGATCGGATTGCATCAGATCGACGACCGAGTCGCCAGAACCAGCAATCATCAAAATCGGGAATTGATGCTGAGGTTGGTGTAACGATCGAGGGCGAGAGCCCGAGCAGGCAACAACCGCAGCAACATCATCGGATCGAGCGTGAGCAACAAGCTGCGCAAATGAAGCTCCGTTCGACATACCAATCAGGTAGATGCGGGTGGTATCAACTTCGTGACGCGAAGCGATGTCATCCAGCATGGAGTCGACGAACTGAATATCGACGTTGGCATCGAGTGCATCCGGATCAATATTCATCGTGGCCCACATCGAACGCCGTGCGGATGGATAGACCAACAGAAAACCGTGGTCGGAAGCTAACCGATCCAATCGGGAATAGTCAGCCATTGAGTCGGCGGAATCGCCAATGCCATGGAAGGCGATTAGCACTGGACAAGGCGCGGACAACTGCTGAGGCACGACGAGACGATAGGTTCGCTGTGCGTCTGCAACGGTGACGGAGTGTGTGGCGACATCGACATCGGGCGGTGACGAACGAACGGACACGTACACGATCGCGGCAGTGGTCAGGCCTAGAACCAATGCAGCAATGAAGCGTTTTCGATTCAAGCGATGGCTATTCAACTAGGGGCGGACAACGGAAGGTTTTTACGACACCGCCCTAAACGAAGCGAGC
>CAYQMZ010000583.1:0-5467 GCA_964418725.1 uncultured Pirellulaceae bacterium | reverse complement strand
GCGTAGATCTGCCTGGCGGTTGCATCAATGTCATAGACAACTCGTCGATAGCGTATCGTCTGATCTTGCAAAACGACGTAGCAGGCACGCTTGTCTCCGTCACGAGGCTGCCCCACGCTGCCGACATTCACCATTGCTTTCTGCTCGCCAAGGACGTATTCGAAATTCAGCTGATCGGGCCGCTGGAAACGAAAATCCTCAGTAAAAACGCCTGGCGCATGCGTATGCCCCTGAAAGCAATATCGTTGAATCAGCCCGAATATTCGTTCGATTTTCTTTGCGTTGTAAATATCTTCAGGAAAGACATATTCGTGCAAAGGGCTACGAGCCGAACCGTGCACGAACATGAGGTCGCCCTCACGGTGCACGCGTGGTAACTCGCAGAGATAATTCCAACGCTTTCGATTTCCTGGGTCCTGATCGTTTTCGATCTGTCGCCGCGTCCAGAAGATGGCCTTCTCTGCCCCACTGCTGAATCCGTCAGGATCAAAAAGAGCCGCCTGATCGTGGTTGCCCAGGATGCAAACCTTGGACTCCATGATCTTGTCCAGGCACTCGCAAGGGTTTGGGCCGTACCCGACAACGTCACCCAGACAATAGATCTCGTCGACGTCCTGCGAAGCGATATCTTCCATCACTGCATTCAACGCAGTGAGGTTGCCGTGGATATCGCTGATGATCGCCCGCTTCACGAGTTGATCGCTCCGTGTTACGACTCACGTGGTCTATGACACATTGACGCAGAAGAGTGACGCCTGGGAGCTATCGACTGCCCAAAACCCAGGCAAATTGTGAACCCGGAAGTTTATCCGACCTGCAAGACGGCGGTCAACGCCGCGACGCGGCGGACGCCTGCTGATAACCGCAGAAAATGGCCTCTCAATGCAAAACAGCGTTGGAAAGCCAGATCGCAAAGGCCGAGCCAAGTCGAATCCATTCCCAACTCGACACCGGTTTCTCGTACCGACCGGACAACTAACGTCCATGCCGCAGGCGATCGCCCAGCATGTTATCCAAATCAGGCTCGCTGTAGATTTTGCGAATCGTCTCCTCAAGCGGGTAGTCTACTCGCCGGAAACACACCGTTTCGTCCTCTAAAATGACGTAACACGACTGAGGATTGGTGTCACGTGGCTGGCCGACGCTACCTACGTTGACCATCACTTTGTCGCCAATCAGCTTGTATTCGTAGTCACACTCATCCGGACTGATGAACTCGCCCTTTTCCGTGAACACACCCGGAATGTGGGTGTGCCCCTGGAAGCAATACTTGTTCAGCCGACGAAATAGCTCCTGAATCTTCCGCGAATCATAGACATCTTCAGGAAAGACGTATTCGTTGGTTGGCTCACGTACGCTGCCATGGACAAACAGAAAGTCGCCTTCTTCCTTCATCCGCGGAAGTTCGCCTAGGAAATCCCAGCGATCGTTGATGTCCTTTTGGCTGCCGCCACCACCCTCTAACTGTTCGCGAGTCCAGTAGATCGCGCGTAACGCGACTGGATTGAAACCGTCAGGGTCGAACATGGCGGCTTGATCGTGGTTCCCAAGAATGCACAGCTTGGTTTTCTGTCGAACCAGGTCCAGACACTCACGTGGATTCGGCCCATACCCAATCACATCGCCCAGACAATAAATGCTGGTGATGGATTGCTGACGGATATCATCAAGCACTGCACGCAGCGCCTCCAGATTTCCATGCACGTCGCTAATCAGCGCAACCTTCACCCTGCACCTCTTGATGTTCGCATCGCTGCCCAGATAGATTGAGCGGAAGCCATCAGGCCTCCCACGGTCAAGCGTCTGGAAGTCTCATTGGAGCTCAATTGCCAGTTCATGGTTTTGAGCCATTTCGATCACGGCACCCCAAACCTTCTACCGTGGGAATGCCCGTACTCGTTCGTTATCGGTCGAATTCACCTGGGGGAAGTCTAGGTTCCGTTTTGGTTGGGTCAAGCGGATCGTGACGGTCAAACGACTCGCGTCAGCGTAACAGAATCCCCAGATTATTGGGAGTGAACGCGGCTAGACGCCCCATAACTTTGCAGAAGTCCACGTCCCTCCATGAGCATCGTTGCAATCGAGACCGCGTGCCCGCCGGGCTCCGTAGCAGTTCACCACAACGGCACCGTACGTTTCCGGAACATTAGTTCGACGAGGCGAACGACTGAGACTTTCGCGACGGAGCTCCGTTCCCTATTGCAGGAAGCGGACATATCCCCCGTTGACGTCACGTTAGTAGCCACGACCACGGGCCCTGGATCCTTTACCGGACTACGAATTGGCGTCACCGCCGCGAAAGTCTTTGCGCATGCCGTGGGCGCAAAGGTATTGGCCGTCAACACATTGGAACTCATTGCGGCCCAAGTCGCCGGCGATACAGACGTAGAAGTGGTCCTAAACGCACAGCGAGGCGAACTGTTTGCTTGCCGCTACAAGAAGTGCGGCAGCAAGCTTGAGACGATACGACCGACTAGCATCATCCCTGCTACAGAGTGGATAGACGCCCACATAGAGAACGCGGTGCTCACGGGCGAGGGACTGAAGAGAATCGTCTCGGACCTCCCTGAATCAGCTCGCGTCGCACCTTCGGAATCTTGGACACCAAGCGCAGCTAAGCTCGCTGAATTGGCGGCGAGCCGAGAAATCGGTCAGATCGTCGACACTATCCAGTTGGCTCCCACCTACTACCGCCGTAGCGCGGCGGAAGAAAAAGCCGACCAGTCAACTCAGCGTAACTAACGAAGGCTAGGCGTTTTTCTCAGATGAGTGCGGCACACTTCCTAAGTGAGCGTCGCAAAAACCTGCTCGGCCGCCTGAACTGTATTCTGAATATCCTCTTCGGTGTGAGCAGCCGAGATGAACAACGCTTCATATTGGCTACACGGCATGTAGACCCCTCGGTCCATCAGCCCCCAGAAATACTTGGCGAACGAATCGGTATTACACTTCGCGGCTTGGTCCCAACTGGTGACATCGTCGGAGGAAAAGAAGAACGTCATCATGCTGCCCACTCGAGCCACACGATGATCCAAGCCTGCGGCAGCAGCCGCTTTCCCCAAACCATCCTCGAGCTGCACGCCCAGCTGCTCAAGTCGCTCGTAAGGCGGATTGTCCCGCAGCTGTTTCAAGATCGCGCAACCCGCTGCTGTTGCAACCGGATTTCCACTCAGAGTCCCTGCCTGATACACCTTTCCTGCAGGCAGGATGTGGTCCATCACGTCAGCTCGCCCGCCGTACGCCCCAATAGGTAGCCCGCCACCGACGATCTTCCCCATTGTCGTGATGTCCGGACGGATACCCTGCATCGACTGTGCTCCGCCATGTGCAACGCGAAAACCGGTCATCACCTCGTCGTAAATCAGAAGTGCACCATTTGCTGCCGTTGTACTTCGAAGCGACTGTAAGAACTGATCAGTCGGCAGAACGCAGCCCATGTTGCCGACCACTGGTTCAAAGATCACACCCGCGATGCGATCGCCCTCTTGCTTGAATGCCTGCTCAACGGCTTCCACGCTATTGTAGGGCAGAACGATAGTATCCTTCGCTGTGCCTTCGGTGACGCCAGGAGAATTTGGTACGGCCAACGTGGCCGCCGCGCTACCGGCCGCGACCAACAGGCTGTCGACATGTCCGTGGTAGTTGCCAGCGAACTTGATGATTTTGTCTCGTCCAGTGTAGCCGCGGGCAAGGCGAATCGCGCTCATCGTGGCCTCCGTACCGGAGTTCACCAAACGCACCTTCTCGACAGAAGGCACAGCCTCAATAATCAGTTCGGCAAGCTCGTTTTCACCCGCAGTCGGCGCCCCGAAACTGGTGCCGGATTTTGCGGCCTCCGAAACTGCCGCCACAACATCGGCCTGGGCGTGCCCCAAGATCATCGGGCCCCACGAACCGATGTAGTCGATGTACCTGTTGCCGTCGACATCAAAGAGGTACGCCCCTTCGCCTCGCTGCATCACGATCGGTTCGCCACCGACTGCGCCGAATGCCCTCGCCGGGCTATTAACTCCGCCCGGCATCAATTCCTTCGCCCGGCTAAAAATTGCGTGACTCTTTTCGCGATTCATGGGAAGCATCTCAAACGATGGTCTGGCAAACTATTGCTTCATTTCTACCTGCAACAATCGCAGAACTATAACGCAGAACGGAAAGCAGCGTAAGCGAATCGGACCGCGTGTCCGGTTTTCGAATCGTACGACTGCCGGTACGCGATGCATGGAAGCCTAGCGAGCGTTCCCGGCTTCCAACCACTTCTTGCACTGAAAAACGGCCATAAAGAAAACGGTGAGCCATACGAGCCTGAGGATCACCGTGACCACAATGCCTCCGATCGCCCCGTACTGTTCTGGTGAGCCTGCCGGGAAGTTCTGCACGGTCAGTGTCCCCTGCCAAGCCGCAACGCCCAACGACCCCAACACGAATAGTGCCAGAACATAGCTAGCCGTGACTCCAGCCTTGCGACGCATTAACAACAGGATGCAAGTTGCAAAAGCAGTCAGCACGATGCCCGACGAGGTAATTAGCTCGAACGGAACCGTGGCCAGCATGGGATTTCCCCCACCTTGGTTGCTCATCGCCGCCCAACCAATAAAGGACAACGGCACGGTCAACAGCCGCAACGACGCAAAGACCAGACCGACGATCAGCACTCCCTTGATGAAACCAGGCATTGTCGAAGGTGCCACCTGGGTAGCCGAGGCTGCGACCGCCTCGGCACGATACGGGTTTTGCTCATCTTGAAAATCGTTCATTGTTCATTCCATTTGGGTGAAGTCTCTTGGACAGTCTGCGAGTCGCATCGCGACGGACTAACCGGGCGCATCGCCGGGCAGATTGCCGAATACCGACTGAAGCTTTTGAATCTTCTTGATCACGGCACCACCGCTTTCGCTGGCGCTAACGCCGGTGCCCTCCACAAGTACGGCAGTACCACAGTGGTAAGCGACGTTGAAGCGGTGAAAGTCCTGGAAGACGAGCTCAAGCCGAACTGACGGCATCCCCTCTACGTCCACGTAGAAGATCTTTGCCTCATCCAGATCATCCGACATCCGCAGCCGCCCCTGCACTCGAATCACGCCTTCATCATTGGCTTGCAACCAACTTTGAAATGGTCGTTCCTTGTAAGGAGCAAAATCCGATGCGTCCAAGCCTGGCAGCAATTTGCTCGAACCAGCAAAGCCTTGCGTTTCGACGCCGAACTTCTGGAGCAACGCCAAATGCAGCCTACTCAGTTGCTGATTCTTGGCATAGCGAACGTAACGCCCAGTTTTGATCATGCCCTTACCACCGGCCAAGACGATCGGAACGCGCGTGGCCGTATGGTTGTCACTGTGGCCCATGCCGGATCCGTATAAGACCAAGCAATTGTCCAGCAGTGTACCATCGTGATCTTTGTAGGATTTCAGCCTGTTCAGCAGATAGTCAAACTTCGACATATGCCACAGGCTGATCTTCAGTAACGCAT
>CAYQMZ010000582.1:0-5488 GCA_964418725.1 uncultured Pirellulaceae bacterium | reverse complement strand
TCGAGGCCCATGAAGCCTCTTTGGATTCGTCCATTGATGTAGGTCGCGTCGCGCCCTCGCCAACAAACAACGGTGCGAGCGATCTCGATTCACATCCAACGATCCGGCCTGCTGCAACGAGCCGCAAAAAGCGACGTAGCAATGCCAACCGTTGGCAGGGCTGGGCATCCGCTGCGGTTGTGCTCATCGCTGCAGTTGGGTTTTATGCTTGGGTACAAGCTACCTCGCAACCGCAACTGGCCAAACAAAAAACGGTAGCTCCGAACGTATCGACCGATGTCGCGTCCGACGAACCACAGCCTCAAGATGACGAGGCATTCAATCAGGAAGCTTATTTCCCCGACGGACCCTCGACTCAAATTGCGGCTACGGATTCTTCCACTGAGCCAAATCAGGCCGTGATTCCTGAAATTGGTCTGCCCAAAGCTACAGACGTAGCGGTCACTGCGGATGACGCCGACCCATTTGATTCGCCCGAATTCAATCGCGAAATTCAGTTGCTGGATACGCTGTCCGATTCGAAGCTTGTTTCGACTATCAATCGGGATCTGAGTAAGAAGTGGAAGCTGGCCAGCTGGGAGACCACGGGTGCCATATCGGACCGCCAGTGGTTCTACCGGTCGTTTAGGTTTCTGCTGGGCAGGGCTCCCAAAGCCGACGAGATGGGTTGGTTTCAACGGTCGCTTGATCGCGAAGCTGCGGTAGACAAGATGTTGGTCAGTTCGATGTTCCAACGACGCTGGGCAAAGTTCCTGTCCAATGTCTTCGTTGGGAACACTTCCAACTCCAATCCGGTTGAAGAGCCGGTATTTGAGGAGTACCTGGAACAGTCCCTAGCTGAAGACAAGTCCTACGATCAGCTTGCCTTTGAGCTACTAACCGCGGCAGGTTCTAACAAGCCAGGCGAGGCAGATTTCAATCCTGCTACGAATTTCTTGCTTGCCCATCAACAGATTGAGTGGACTCCGTCTGGGCAAAAGATGCCATACAACCGGATCGGTGTGACCGAGAAGGTTGCTCAGGTATTCCTTGGGAAGCAACTGCAATGTGCCCGATGCCATGACCACAATGGCATAACGCAGGACCAGTATTACCAGATGGTCTCCTTCTTCACGCAATTGCGTTCAGACAACGGACGTAAGGGCGAAGTGTCGAAGATCTTGAATGGCGACTATCCAGGTTCGGATTCCAAGCGTCCGAACTATGACGAAGCGGATGTCTTTTTCACTCGTCATCGCATCGGAGAAACCGAGTCAAATGCGATTGGAGTGAGTGTCTATCCGAGGTTCCTAGATGGTCGTGAAGTGCCGTCACCCAGCGGACGGATTCGAGATATCAATCGACGTGAAGAGCTGGCCAAGTTGATCGTCACATCAGATGCATTTTCGGAAGCGTTCGTCAATCGCGTTTGGGACGAAGCACTGGGCTACGGCTTCACTCAACCGATCGATGACATGGGCACGCACAACCCGCCGACACACCCAGAGTTACTGCAAACCCTGTCGGAGAACTTCCGTAACAGTGGCTTTGATATCAAGCCATTGCTGAAGTGGATTGTACTTTCTCAGGCGTTTGATCGTCGAACTCGTGCAGCCAGCGACTCGTTGGTCGGGCGACCAGACGGCTTTGCCAGTTTCGCTCGGCGTGATGCGGACCTGCTCTATCGATCTGTACCCGGTGCGATCAAAGAAAGTGCGTTGGCATTGAGTGAGGGTCGTGTCCCGAATGTGAACGCGCAGATCGGGTCGGATGACGAAAGCAATGAAAAGGAAGCCACGCGTCGAGCACGATTGCAGGTACGGCTGAATGCGAAGGAAGAGTTCCTTAAGAGTCAGTATGGAAGTCTGCTGAAGGCGCTTGCCGAGAATCAAAAGCTGACGAATCTTGATCGCGTCATTCACGTGTTCTTGGCAACCGTTGGGCGACTACCAACGCAGTACGAGCGAGACCGCGGTGTTGAGATCTTAGAAGCCAAGAGAAGCCTTCAACAAGGATTGCGTGACATCGGACTGGTCCTTCTCAATAGTCGAGAGTTCGACACGCTGCATTAATGGCCGTTTGTTGAACGCAGCACAAAACCGGCCGTTCTGCTCGCCACTAGCTGTTAAACAGGGTGGTTTTACCCCATTCGGGCCATCTCTTTTTCGGTGCTTTATGCAACACAGTGCGGCATCCCGCCGGTCGCATTGGGCCCTACTTGTGCATGCGATAGGTGTGGGTTACTTTCGTCGGCTTGATCCGAGAAAGACGCCAATCGTTCGGTGTTTTTAGCTCAATTTGGATGGGCCGTTCCGCGGACAATTCTTCCGCCACTTCCCAACACATTGCTCGAGTTCGACTCGGGAATGCTTCTCGGCAAGTTGAATCGTAAAGGGATTGAAGATGACTCTTGTCCAACTGACCAGCATCCTTGTTTGTGTCGCCGCGTCCGTGGTTACCGACTCTGATGCGATCAATCAGAAGACAAAGCTCAAATGGCACAAGCAATACGATGTAGCCAAGAAGGCGGCTCAGCTTAAGGCTCGCCCACTGGTCGTCGTGCTTGAGAACCCACAGGAAAAGACGCAGAAGATCGACGAGACCAAACTGCAGAACCGAACCCGCGCCACTATCGCGAAGCAGAAGTTCGAATTGGTCCGCGTCGATGTGAACACCGACTACGGAAAACGAGTCGCGGCGGCTTTCGGTGCCAAGAAGTTTCCTTACACCGCGGTCACGGACAAGAAGTCTGTCCATATCGTGTACCGCAAGGCTGGCCAAATGTCTGCGAACGATTGGACAATGGCGCTGGCGAAGAGCGTTGGTTCCAAGATCGTTGGAAGCAAGACATTCGTGAGGAAACCCGTGGCAGACGAAACATCCGTCGTTGCCAGCAGTGGATCCGCGACGAAGTTAGACTCCTCGTCCGTTGAGTCGAAGAAAGTTCAACAGCCACATCCCGTCGCCGAGAAATCTAAGGCACAGTCTGTCTCCAAAGCCACGAACAAGGTGGCATCAACCAGTCCTTCAACGTCTAGTTCGACAACCCGCCGCGCAGGGTTACCAACCGTCAAATGGGCAAGCTCTTACGAGGCTGCGTCGGCTGAAATGGCCAAGACTGGTCGGCCGATGTTCGTGTTCCTCACGGCTCCTGCTTGCACCTATTGCGAGATCTTGAAAAAGGAAGCACTGACGCAGCAGCGATTCATTGACGAATTAAACACGCAATACATTCCGGTTTTGGTCAACGGCCGAGAGCGGAAAGAGATTGCGGATCGATACGCTGTGAAGATGTTTCCAACACTGGCGATCGTGAATCCGAATGGCGACATTCTTGAGCTCTGGAGCGGCTACCAAACGGCGGAGCAGTTCGGTGCACACTTAACATCGGCTAAGTCGAAGTTGCAGGGCGTAGTACTGCACTAGTACGCAGAAGCCACCTTGCCGACTAATCCATGAAGAGGCACGCAGTTATGCGTGCCTCTTTGACGTTGGGCCCGATCGGTTAACTGCGAACCGAGTACTCTTGGCTCTTGAATTCAACGCTTGCCAATCGATCGAATCTGATTGTTGAACCGGCTGCTCACTCACTCGGACTTTGGCCGGAATAACAAGCTAACCGGCCACGCGTATAGCCGCTTCTGGTTTTTGCCGTGCACCGTGCCAGACTTCTTACTGCCGATGACCACGGTTCGGCCAAACAGGACCATTAAGCACGTCATCACCAGCACCAAAACGACGCGTTGTTGGAGAATATGATCCTGCTCGCCCATCATCATGCCCAAGACGATGTAGTCGTACGAGCTGTGAAGGATCATGGACGACAGTGTGAGGGTTGCGAAGATAAGCTTCCAGTTCGGCGTTTTGAACTTTGCGAAACCCAGTCCCGCGCATGTCAGAGCTCCCAACAGACAGTGAATCAGAAAGCGAGCGAATCCGTGCATCGCCCGATCCTGCAGCGCTGATGTGAGGTCTGTGGAGTTGTAAAGCCATGTCTCGTAGACGGCAAAGCCGAGTCCGGCGAAAGCTCCGTAGACCAGGCCATCGAATGGATCGTTGAAGTGGCTCGTCAGCACTGCAAACGTCAGCAGCACGGCCGCCATCTTGACTAGCTCCTCGCCGAAACCAGCGACGAGTGATCCCACGACCCGTTCGCTGCCCATCCACCGTAGGTGCTCAATTGCGAAGTCCGCAAAGTATGCAAAGCCGAATGTAAGTACGCCGCAGGTCACAGAAGCCATCAGCAACGCGTACCACGGCTCTCGCTCGAACAAATCGTAGCGGTAGATGAGACTGCCGAAGAAGAGAAAATAGATTGCGGTGATCAAATAGATCATGCGTTTCTCGCCATCAGGTGAGACGGTCTTGCCGGATTCAATTCAAATCATATTGCCGGCTCGACTCATTTCCTAGCGAGCTGAGACTGGGGATTGCCGTTTGGTACTGGATGTTTGCCGCCGAGCAAGCGGATGAGCTCTCTCGTAAACCAGCTTTAGGTTGGCGGTGCTCACATGCGTGTAGATTTGCGTTGTTGTCAGGCTCTTGTGCCCCAGTAACTCTTGAACGCTACGTATGTCGGCACCATGGTCCAGCAAATGGGTCGCAAAGCTATGCCGCAATGAGTGCGGTGTCGTTCGCGTATCCAGTCCGCTGACTTTCAAATGCTTTTCCAACATGCGTGCGACGCTGCGCGTTGTCAGTCGCGTGCCAAAGCGATTTACAAAGAGTGGAGCATCCCGTCCTTTGGCCTCCGACGCTGCGATTTCGCGTTTGCCCATCCAACGGCGAATTGCTTTCAATGCGAAGGTTCCCAGTGGCGCAAGTCGCTCTTTGCGACCCTTTCCTCGGACACGCACAAGGCCTTGCGGAAAATCAATATCACCGTCGTTGATTCCCACTGCTTCGCTTACGCGCAGGCCGGCAGAGTACATGACTTCCAGGATTGCGCGATCGCGTAATCCAAGCGCGTCCGTCTTTGGCGGCGCGTTCAACAGCTTCTTCAACTCGTTGGTCGAAAGGAAGTGAGGCAGATGCCGGCTGCGTCGTGGATTACGTAGCGGTTTGGCTGGGTTCGATTCGACCAGCTTTTCACGCTGGGCGAATTTGAAGAAGCTTCGCATGGAAGCAAGCCGCCGAGAAACGGTCGACTTTGCGTAGCCGACTTCGTTGACCGCAGCAACATAGCCGCGTAGGTCCGCGGTCGTCACTTCACCCACGCGAGGTTCGCGCTGGAACGAATCGATCAGATATTCATGCAGTGCCATCAGGTCTTCGCGATAGCTTTTGATGGTTAGCTCAGAAGCATCACGTTCAACCTTCAGGTACCGAAGGAATCTAGGGATCGTTGTTTCCATACTCGCCGCCTTCGCAGTTGAAGTGGTTGCGTCGAATGCTTGATGTCGATTGACTGTCGCTTGCTGCTACCGGTGCCTGAACCACTTGTCTCGCATTAACTGCATTGCTGCGACTCGATCACGTTTGTGATTGCACAAAAAAAGGAGCCCGAAGG
>CAYQMZ010000581.1:0-5496 GCA_964418725.1 uncultured Pirellulaceae bacterium | reverse complement strand
CCTCAGGCATACAGTGATTCGAGTCACGGACATCCGAAGACGGCACTACTTGCGTCCAGACGCCTGCGACGCGAGCCCTCCCAGCCTACCCACCTATGAATCCACCTACCAGTTCAACGCACAGCGCACCCGTGCTGGAACGACGGGACCTGCAGCGACTTGCGAAGACTATTGAGAATCGTGGCGAACTTCAAACAATCGCCACCGAGCTCGACTTCCCCAACACGCGCGACCTACTGAAGTCGGTCGCGAGGTCGATGGGTATGCCCTTCGCCGATTTAGAATCGATCGACGTCGATGCGTCATTGCTAGACGACTTCCCCCTTCGGCTCATTCATCGCTTTGAAGTCTTTCCGATTGCCAACGGCGACGATGGCCTCACAGTAGCGATCGCAAACCCCTTCGACTTTCAAGCGATTGATACGATCGGTACCGCGACTCGTTCGGTCGTAAAGCCAATGCTCGCGGAAGCCGACCAGCTTCGCGAATTAATTAAGTCGTATCTTGGCGTCGGTGCCGAGACCATCGATGGGCTTATTGCCTTACAGAAGGAAACGCACGGCGACGCGCAGCAGCTAGACGGACAAGACCTTGAAGATGTCGAGCAGGCTCAGCAAGCTTCTGTCGTTCGTCTGGTAAACGAAATCTTGATGGAGGCTATCGAGACACGCGCTAGTGATATCCACATCGAGTCGCAAGAACATGGCCTGAAATTGCGTTACCGAATTGACGGGGTACTGCAAAAGCAACCCATCGCGGTTGAGATGAATCAGTTCCGAGCCGCAATCGTTAGCCGCCTAAAGATCATGGCGAACCTCAATATCGCCGAAAAGCGGGTTCCTCAAGACGGACGCATCAAACTCCGACTTCGAGGGAGAGAAGTAGATATCCGCGTCTCGGTGATACCGATGCTACATGGCGAGGGCATCGTGATGCGCGTCCTCGACAAGAACAACTTGAGTTTTTCACTGCGTGGCATTGGCATGCCCGAAGACGTCTACCTGAAGTTTCAGTCGCTGATTCGGATGCCACATGGAATCGTTCTTGTGACCGGGCCGACCGGATCGGGAAAGACGACAACGCTCTACAGCGCTTTGAATGAAATCAAAAGCGAAGAAACAAAGATCATTACCACGGAAGACCCAATCGAGTACCAACTGGAAGGCATCAACCAAATCCAGGTCCACACCAAAGTCGGGCTTACATTCGCGGCCAGTTTGCGAAGCATTCTTCGTCACGACCCCGATGTGGTACTAGTGGGTGAGATCCGCGACCTTGAAACCGCCGAGAATGCAACGCAGGCCTCCTTAACTGGGCACCTGGTTTTCAGCACGCTCCACACGAACGACTCGGCGAGCGCCTTTGTGCGTCTTTGCGACATGGGCGTCGAACCGTTCCTGGTTAGCAGCACAGTCGAGGGCGTTATGGCTCAGCGCCTTGTTCGCCGCCTCTGCCCGGACTGCTGCGAACCCCACGAGATCGACAAAGCCGATATCCCGGATGACTTTCCGTGGGAACGGATGAAGGACATGGGCAAAACCATTTACCGACCCGCGGGTTGTCCGAACTGCCGAAACAACGGTTATCGTGGCCGGGTCGGTGTCTATGAACTGCTGGTTTCCAATGATGAAATCCGCGAACTTGCCACGCAGCGAACGCCCTCAGTAAACATCAAGCGTGCAGCGCAGGAAGCTGGCATGCACACGTTGCGTGACGATGGCTGGCAGAAAGTGCTGGACGGCATCACAACAATTGACGAAGTTCTGCGCGTAACGAAAGAGTGAACGCCGCCCCACGCCGTTGCTCTCATCAACTGACGCCCCCTCACCTTGACGATTCAGTGCTTTAACGCCGCGCAGTTTGAGTGTTCGCGCCCATCGCACCAGACCAACTTGTGTTCTAGCCTCTCTCTTTCAACCGCTACCACTCGCACGGCAATCTGTTTCACAGTTCGAACGTCTCACCGATTTTGAGTCTTGTAATCTAGCAGTTCTACGGTACCCTCAGAATCGTTAAATTCTGCGCCTTCGCACCTAAGGTAAGGGCTCATGAACATCAGACTTTTGGGGGACTTTTATGCGTAAGTTTTGTTTTGCTTCTGTGCTGGTTCTCATTGCGAGCAGCCAACTGTTTGCAGATGGTTATTCTGCCACCGAAGCTGCCTCGTACACCGTGAATCGCACCGGAGGAGCTGCTCCTGTCATTGACGGAGTTGTTTCGCCTGGGGAATGGGACGCAGCATCTGCCGCTGCCGACCGATGGGTTAATCTGCGTGCAGACACCCCCGATTCGCACAATCTTCGCTTCCAAGCTCTATGGGACGACGAACACCTCTACATCGTCGGCATGAGTGACTACGACAACTTCGTAAACGCGGAAGATCACGGCGCGGCAATTCCAGCGGACCCTGAGTTCGACGATGAGATTTTCCTAGGCGTCCCTGACAATCCAGACTGGGGCGGTGGCGGATACAACGCCAACTTCTACTTCGACCCTAACACCGATGGGGAGCGAACTTGGGACGGAACTCCAGTTCCAAACAACCAAGTCGATGGCTACCAGATCGCTTGGGACGTCTTTGAAGGTTTTGCAGCACGCCGACCTACCGAAGGCAATGAAGACCAGTCGTTCCGCGATCCACTGGATGCCGACGGCAACCAGATCAACGACTACTACGGCGGAATGTTCCTAGAAGCTCACGCGAACACTCCGTTCGGAAACCAAGGCCTTTGGGAACTTCCAAACGATGGCCCTAACGGAAACTATCGTGACGACGCACAGCCAGGCCTGACGTTCGCACAAAACGCGAGCAACGACGACCTGAACGGTACAGGCGCTCCTGGTGCTGTCTGGGAATGGGCAATTTCTTGGGATAGCTTCAGCGCTACGAACCCAAATCGCTTGGTTACGGAAGAAGAAGCTGACTCTCGTGGCCCTGCTACCGTCATCGATGACCGAGAGTTCCTTGAGATTCCAGATCCGGAAGATCCAGATTTCACGATCGAAATCGACAACCCCGACTTCGATCAAGAAGTTGCCAACGTCGGCCAGATCCCTGGTATCGCCGCATTCATCGGTGAAGCTGGCACTCCTGACCTACGCTTCTCGGACCCAGATTCCGGCGTGTTCCTTGACAACGGCCTTTACGGCGTCGAGGGCCCACAGCCAGGCGATGTCTGGGGCTTTGAAAGCACCGTCATTACGAACGACCAAGCTAACAACTTCTTGCCTAGCTGGTCGGAGCCAATGGGTGGTGATGCAACGCGTGGCGGATCTTTTGCTCCTTGGGGCACGGTCGGTCACGGTCAACTGATCTTCGCCGGCGAAGCAGTTGCTGGCATCCCCGGTGACATTGACGGTGACGGATCGGTCGCGTTTGCT
Organism: uncultured Pirellulaceae bacterium; assembly: GCA_964418725.1. Taxonomy (GTDB): domain Bacteria; phylum Planctomycetota; class Planctomycetia; order Pirellulales; family Pirellulaceae; genus CAYNJG01. The sequence continues at coordinate 2,115 of CAYQMZ010000581.1, read as the reverse complement.
GACTTCCTGATTCTCTCTAACAACTTCGGCACGATGGTTGATCCAAGTACCGGTGGTGACTTAGACGGAGACGGATCGGTTGCATTCGCTGACTTCCTGATTCTTTCTGACAACTTTGGTTCGACCGCTGCAGCTGCATCGGTTCCAGAACCTAGTGCTTTGTTCCTGATGCTGTTCGGACTTCTACCAGTTGTTCGACGACGCAAGCGTTAATCGCAGGAACTCTGCATGAGCAAGTGTAACGCTCGCTCGCAACGAATAGAGAGCCGTTTGGACGCGTTCCAAACGGCTCTTTTTGTGTGAAATCCGCATGATGATTCTCTTTTACACGACGGTTCATAACGGACATCTTCAAGACGCCCATCGAAATGGACTTCAATCTCAAATTTGGCTAAACTGAGTTCCCGCCCCAACTCACCTCTTTGTGTTCCGCCGCCGAGGTCTCTCTCACCATGTCGCGCTGGCATTCAAGAAACTGCAATCACATTTCACTCCCCCTATTCGCCTTACTCGTCACTCTCCTGAGTATCGGGGAGGCCTTCGGTCAAGGCGAATCAAAGGACTCAGCATTCTTTGTCGAGCAAGTACAACCGATCTTGGCTGAGCATTGCTTTAAGTGCCACGGAGCCGAAGCAAAGGTCAGAGGCGGCCTGAAGCTGACGGACCACGCGTCCGTCTTAGAGGGCGGGGAGTCGGGATCGATACTCGATGATGGCAACCTGCTTATTGATGCGATCAACTACGACGGCTATGAAATGCCGCCGAGCGGCAAACTGCCCGAGAACGAGATCGCGATTTTGACAAAGTGGGTCAAGCTTGGAGCTCCCTGGTCAAAGGACCAAACCGACTATGGATTCCAAGGAGAGCAAGAGGACGCCCATGGTCCGCCGGAAGTGAACGAGGAAACGAAACAGTTTTGGTCGTACCAACCTGTTGCAAGACCTCCCGCACCACCGGTGGCTCAGAAGGATTGGGTTCGCAATCCGATTGATGCGTTCATTCTGCGGAAACTTGAAGAGAATCAGTTAGCTCCAAACGAAGCCGCGACAAAAGAAAAACTTCTTCGCCGTGCCTACTACGACCTAACCGGCCTGCCGCCGACGCTTGAGCAGGTTCAAGCATTTGTGAATGACGAGTCGGCAAATGCCTACGACAAGGTGCTGGACGAGTTATTGGATTCGCGGCAATACGGAGAGAAGTGGGGCCGGCACTGGCTGGACCTTGTTCGCTATGCCGAATCAAATAGCTTTGAACGAGATGGCGCGAAACCACACATCTGGCGTTATCGCGACTATGTCATCGACAGCCTGAACAGCGACAAGCCCTACGATCAGTTTGTTCGCGAACAGATTGCCGGAGACGAACTGGATGAGCTTTCTCCCGCCTCGTACATCGCGACGGGCTATTACCGCTTAGGTCAGTGGGATGACGAGCCAACTGACCAGCTGCAAGCAGACTTCGACAACTTGGACGACGTAGTGGCCACAACCGGCCAAGTCTTTCTGGGAATGACGATTAACTGTGCTCGTTGCCACGATCACAAGATCGATCCGATTCCGCAGACCGACTACTACAAGATGCTGGCGTTCTTCCGCGGCGTCAAACCATACGGGCACCGTCGTCTAGATGCCGACAACACACGGATGTTCGAGACAGCCACTGGCAAGGAAGTCGATCGACAGGTTGCAAAAGAGCTGGAGTCGGAACGCCAGCGACTCGAGCGTTTCGTCCGCAAGATTGAAAACCAAGCGCGCAAGAAACTCTCCAACCCCGAGAAGGAAGACTTTGCATTCGAGTCGAATCGGGTGGCGATGCTGAAGAAACTGATGGCACGCTGCGAAGAGGACGACAGTTTCTTAACCACCAAGAAGATTGACGAGTACGAATCCAGTCTTCGCGAACTTGCTGATGTTCGCACGCAAGACCAGGAGCTTCGCGCAAAAACTCTAACCGCGTTTGGAGTTAGCGAATTCGGAACTGATGCCCCAGTCACCAACGTCATGATTCGTGGCAACGCTCACGCGCCTGGGGACCAAGTTGAACCAGGCTATCCATCGGTACTGAGCTTCACCGATCCAACGGCGATCTCTCCCTCAAGCATGGGGACATCCGGTC
>CAYQMZ010000580.1:0-5500 GCA_964418725.1 uncultured Pirellulaceae bacterium | reverse complement strand
ACTATAACCAGACGACTCGCTTGATCGACAAGGGCGGTTTGGACCTGACCGACCCACGACTAGACGCCAAACTGAAGAAGCTTGGCTTCGGTGGAATTGGGCAACCCAACGGTCCGCAACTGATGGTCAGCTGGTTTGTGCACGAGGAATTTCGTCGCGCCGGGCCGGCTTTAGATGTAACGGATGTTTCTATCGAAGGTCCGTTTCGGCTGATTGAGGACGATCAGATGAAGACGAAGCGACTTCGTTCGGCGAAGTTTCTTGGTAAACGTTCTGAAGGTGCGAACCATCGTGAATATGTGGAAACGGTGTTGCAGCGTTTTCTCACCCGCGCGTTTCGACGACCAGTTCACGACGACCAAGTGCAGACGTATGCTGATTTGGCAATGCAAGCCATCACTTCGCGGGACGGTCGGATCGAGGATGGGCTGCACGTAGCGGTTCGGCGGGCTTTGATTTCGCCCAACTTCATCTATCGCGGCGTTCGCCCTGGCAAGCTGGATGAGTTCGATCTAGCTGCTCGGTTGAGCTACTTTCTCACTTCGGCTCCCCCTGACGAGCAACTCTATCGGCTTGCCAAGGAAGGGAAGCTCTCTGACCCTGAGGTGTTGCGGAGTGAGACGCATCGCTTACTAGAAAGTCCGCGTCGAGAGAACTTCGTGCAGAGTTTCACTGGGCAATGGCTCGGAACACGAGTGCTTCACGACATCATGCCGGACCCTCGGCTCTTCTTCTACTACGAAGCACATCGTCTGGCGATGACCAATGAAGTAGAAATGCTTTTCGACGAGATCCTGCGGGAGAATCGCAACGTCGACAGTTTTATCGATCCAGGATTTAGCTATCGAAATCAGGCTCTCAACAAGATCTATGGGGATCAGTTAAAGTCCAACGTCATGCAACGTGTAACGTTTGACCGCGGTGGTCGGCAGGGAGGCATATTAGGACTTGCCGCGGTGATGATGGCGACGGCCAATGGAGTCGATACGAATCCCGTGCATCGTGGCGTTTGGCTGCTGGAAAACGTTTTCGGAACGCCCACGCCGCCGCCACCGAACAATGTTCCGGCGATCCCACCGAACACCGTGGGCACAACGACAATGCGCGAACAGCTGCAAGCGCATCGTGCAGACGAAAGCTGTGCTCGTTGCCACAATAAAATCGATCCACTTGGAATGGTGCTGGAGAACTTCGATCCCGTCGGGCGATGGCGAGATCACTATCCTGTTTTCGTCCAACCGAAAGACGGCGAGGAGACGCTGAAGAAACAGTTCTATGCAAACACAGGCAAGGGGACGAAAGCCGGGCCGGCGGTCGACTCCGTGGGGGTGCTTCCCGACGGTACGCAACTGCAGGATGTCACGGATCTCAAACGATACCTAGTCGAGCATATTGATGTTTTCTCGCACTGTCTGACAGAGAAACTCCTCGTCTATGCAACGGGTCGCCCGATGAACTTTGGCGACCGACGTGTGATCGAACGCATCGTCAAAGACGTGGCGAATCGCGGAAACGGATTTCGCGATTTAGTGATTGCTGTGGTGCAGAGCGAAGCGTTCGCGACCAAGTGAAGATTCTCTAACGATAAATGGGTCAGATCCAAGCCAGCTCTCCGTAGAACCAAGAACGAGCGGCGTTGACTCTATCTCCAAACCCCAAAAGGGGGCTTTAGGGGGTGTATCCCAGCCTAGAGATGTGTTAGCGTCTTCGTGTGGGTTGCCGCATCTTTGGTTCGCTTATTCGATAAAAAACTGTCATTGTTTCGTTGAAATGCAATTTCGATTCGTTTTTCTGCGTATTGCCCAGAGTTTCCTCTCCGGATTTCTGCTCGTTGCTCTGGTCCTTTTGACCACGAGCCAGGGATGTAGTGAACCTATTGCCAGTCCGGCTGCAAGGGTTTCTTCCGGAAGGGGGGTGTCTCCACCGCCGCCCCCGCCCGAAGCAGAGAAAGCGGCAGCGGACGACACCCCGCCAGCCATTGAATCCGAAGTGGTCGTAGATGAAGCCGTACCAACGCCCGAATCTGAGGATCTAACCAACGCCCAAGAAGTTGATTCTTCGCCTGCCCAGCTGACGCTTCCCGTTCGAGACGGAGAATTTCCTCCAAGGTTTTGGCGGACGTCTGGTGGCAGCTTCGAGGGCAGGTTGGACCGCATCAATAGCGAGATGGGCGTGGTCATTGTTGTTGATGGAATGGAGCGAGTTGTTCCGTTCAACGAACTTGCCGCGGAAGACAGAAGGACTGCGCTAGATACCATCGCTTATGCGGAGTTCTTTCGCTCTTCCCCAGCAACGGAGGGCGAAAAATGAAGCCATCATTGCAATTGATCGTAGTCTTCCTGCTTGTTCCTTCAGCTTTCGCCAAGGTGGATTTCGGGGAGCGAAGCTGGTCATGGACCAAGGGACGAAGAGACTATGAATTCAAAGCTGTACTGTTGCGTGCTTCTCAGTCGAACGTGATTTTGGGCTCTGAGGACAGTGACGGTAACCAACGTCTGAAGAGCTTCAAGCTCAAAGAGTTTTCTGACAGTGACATCTTATACGTTCAAGAATGGCGTCTGAAACACACTGCGGGAATCGAGAAATTTCGGGCAGCCAAGCGAGAGACCGCAGTCAAAAAACGAATCTCGCTGTACCGAGAGAGTGAGGCTTTAGGTAACCCGAGGGCAGCGCACTACATCGGAACCAGTTTGGCGTTGCGAGGCGATTACGACTCTGCGATCGATTTGTTTCAAAAGGCGAGAGCCTACTATCGTGCGCGCGTCAAATTTCTGCCGTCGATGGCGCATGCATACGCAGCAGCACAGAACAATTACGCGTTGGGTAAATTCCGCGCGGGTTATGCGAAACCTGCGCTTAAAGCCTTTTCCGGCTTGGCTGATATGGCACCCGGAAAATACTTGAACGGAGTACGCCACAATCTAGAAGTCTACAAGTACCTTTCTTCAAAGAACCATGCCGCAACCGATAAGATTCTCGGCGAGCTCCCTTTAGGCGAGATACAGGAAACGCTCGTTTCGGCCTCGAAGCCTCGGAAAGGTTGGCTTTACATGAAAGACGATCGAGACGCTGCGAGTGACGGTGACTTCGATCGGATGTGTATGGGCTGTAAGGGTAAAGGTTACGTGAAGTGCCGTGCCAAACACTGTAAGAACGGTCTAATCACCTATTTCATCACGAAAACGAAGAGGTTTAGAAACGGGACGACGACTTATAAGGTGCCAAAGACGAAAGACTGTCCGGTGTGCAAAGGCGGTCGTGTCCAGTGCAGAACATGTGACGGTTGCCGAGAGACACAACATGGCGGCAGGGTTGACGAAAGGTTCCGCGGTACGCCCATCCCGAATATTGGTTTTGGCACCAGCCGGAGGTAAGTCAGGTGAAGATCTACGCAATCTATCCCGTTACTGCTTGGCTTCTTGCATGTTTCGGTGGGTGTTCATGCAGCCAGCTAGAACTCCCTGAGTCGGCAGTTGCCGCGCCCACTGTCCCGACAGTGACCGACGATGTAACGGCCACTAGGTCTAAAAAAGCCAACAGTTCGGCGGCTCTCGCCACTTCTGACACCCAAGCAATGCCCAAAGAAAAGGGCCGATCCGGCGTTGAATCAACCAGTCCCGATGCAAGTCCGTCCCGCAAAGGGTTTAGTCGGCAGACCTCGAACGCCATTCAAAACGCTGACCGCTTGGCTAGAGATGGAAACCACAAAGAAGCTTACGAACGTTTGGAATCAGTCTGGTCTTCAATGAGAGCAGCCGGTGCCCCTGCACACCAACTTGGTGCGCTGTTGTCGAAGATGGAAGAGTACGGAGAACGGTTGCCGCCGGTTAGCAACCCAGGTAAATCGAAACACTGGGTTGTTGAGTAATCATGGCGCATCAGGCAATAGCACGAGTATCGTTACGCAGATCCATTGCATGTCCTCACTGTTGGCACCGATTCCCAACCGAGGATATTCGCTGGGTGTCCGAGTCACCTGAGCTGTTGGGCGACGCTCGACTTGGGGAAGACTATCAGCAGCGTTTCTTGCCGTCTCGCTTTAACCTGGCTGGCAATGCGATTGATGCCGGTGGCAGCGTCTGTACGAGCTTGGCCTGCCCTAATTGTCATTTGTTGATTCCGAAGGCCTTTCTGGAAATTGCCCCATTCTTTGTTTCCATTGTCGGAGCCCCATCGTCAGGCAAGACTTACTTCTTGGCCTCAATGATTCAGCAATTGCGGTCTACGTTGCCGTCCAAGTTTTTCGTATCCATTAGCGACTCTGATCCCCAGTCGAATCGGATCATCAACGACTATGTTGATCAACAGTTCTTCAACCCAGAACGTAACAAAGTTGTTCGGCTAGCCAAAACGGAAGAGCAAGGTGACTTGTACAGCCTGGTGCAGTTTGCCGACCGGACGGTAACGCTGCCCAATCCGTTTCTGTTCACAATTGCTCCGGCCGAAACGCATCCTTCCGCAACTCGCAGACGCGCTGTCTCTCGCGTGATGTGCTTGTACGACAACGCAGGTGAATCTTTCTTGCCGGGCAAGGACTCGGGCCAGAATCAGGTGACTCGGCATCTCGCGCAATCTGATTCATTGCTGTTTTTGTTTGATCCAACGCAAGATATTCGCTTCCGCAAAGCGTGTTGGGAATCAACACACGACCCGCAAGTGAAGGACGAGCCGATTACGACTCGTCAAGAAACTATTTTGCATGAGTTGGCGGTCCGAGTTCGGAAGCACGCCGGTCTGGGCGAATCGCAAAAACACAAGAAACCGTTGATTGTGCTGGTCACAAAATTCGACGCATGGGCAAAACTGCTTGGCGACTACGACCTTGAGATTCCTGCGAAGCCTGGAATTGGTGTCAATATGCATGGCTTGGACCTGAACGAGATCAACTCGGTATCCGGTCGCCTGCGTACGCTGCTTTGGAAAATCTCACCCGAACTGGTGACAAGTGCGGAGTCTTTCTGCGAGAAGGTCGTCTACATGCCGGTCAGCGCGACGGGACGCCCACCGGAGGTCGACTCTGAAACTGGGAAGTTGGGGATTAGCCCAAGGAATATTCGACCGGGTTGGTGCGAGGTTCCAATCCTTTGGACGCTTGCCCATAGGTGTCCCGGACTGGTCGGCCATTTGATGGAGCCTGCAGCGGCTCCTCCAAAGAATGGAAAGCAGCGAGCATGAGCGAGGAACTGATATACACGTCGGCTCCCCAAGGTCTGCGTACGGGAAGCAAGGGCTACTGCACGGTTGCAGCGACAGCAGGCATGACGAAGCCGCTTGAGGAGATTCTGGTATCGCTGAGTGGTTATCGCCACATCATTCCGCCTGGTGACAAAGATAGCCACTTGAACCCGATCAACTTCGGTCATTACCGAGTTGCGGTACGTGGCACTCCAATGTCTGTCTTGGCTCGAGTAAACGATGCGGGGCTCGACTACTCAGGGCGTTCCAATAAGCTTGCGCAATTCGCGGCACTCGACGATCATGAGTTGATCGGATCCGGTCC
>CAYQMZ010000579.1:0-5531 GCA_964418725.1 uncultured Pirellulaceae bacterium | reverse complement strand
TCGACGATTACTTTAGCCACGCGCGGCGACCAACACGCACGAGGCATTCGATCGGTTCCCTAGCGGTCAATTATGGGATTGGTTGAACAGTGAGAATGACAGATTGGCTAGAGAGAATACCCCCATGCAGACATTAGAAGTCGACTCCAGTAATCAATTCGCCGAAAAGGTCGTTTTGAAACAGGCTCAGTTCCGCGTTTTTCGTGAACTGATTTACGACACCACTGGTATCTCTCTGGGTTCTAACAAGCTGGAATTCGTCCAGTCGCGTTTGCGGAAGCGACTCCGACACCACAATCTGGATTCGTTTAACGACTACTTTCATCTCCTGAAGCACAACGACCCGCAAGGTGTCGAAATGCAGGAGATGATCAATCGTGTGACGACGAACAAGACAAACTTTTTCCGCGAGATGCATCACTTCGAGTACCTGCGAGATGTCGCCCTAAAGCGAATCATCCAAGAGGCTGAGCAAGGCCGGCGGGAAAAGAAGCTTCGCATCTGGTGCGCAGCGTCATCAACCGGCGAAGAGCCCTACTCGTTGGCCATGACGGTTCGTGATGCCTTTGTAGGACACCGCGGTTGGGACATCCGAATCCTCGCGTCCGATATCGATACGAACGTCTTGGAGAAAGCCAAAGCTGGCCACTTCAGCGACGAACTGTCCGTCGAAATTCCAAACGACCTGCTTCAGAAGCACTTCCGACGCTCTGGCGAAGAACTGATCATTCGACCTGAGACGGCTCAGCTTCTGACATTTCGGCAGCTCAATTTGCTGGACGCAGAATGGCCCATCAGGGCTCAGTTTGATGCCATCTTCATTCGCAACGTGCTGATCTACTTTGACGCACCGACGCAAGAGCGAATCATGCGTCACATGGGAAGCCATCTCAAGCAGGATGGCTCGCTGTTCATCGGCCACTCTGAGTCATTGTCTCGTCTGTCTGACATGTACGTGCGCGTTGGCAAGACGGTCTATGAACGTACCGATTGTCCGCGGCAAGTGAAGACACCTCCGCCGCAGAAACAGGCGGCGGGAGCTAAGGCGTCTCCGGCCCGAAAATCGCCCCGCCCACCAAAGGCGGGCAACAAGATTACCGCCAGAGCAAGCCAGCGGCGTAAGCCTCCCGTAAAGCCTCGACCAGCAGCAAAGCTGAAGCGAAAGCGGATTGTTGTCGGTGATGTATTTGCCAGTTCCAAGCCGGCAGAGGTCAGTACAACGCTCGGTTCTTGTGTGGCCGTTTGCCTATTTGACTCTGATAGTCGATACGGCGGCATGAATCATTTTGCATTGCCCTCAGGCGACAGCTGCTCCCGAAACGTCGCGAGTTTCGGCATCCACGCAATGGAATTGCTAATCAACGAAATCATGACAATGGGCGGTGATCGACGCAGCCTGCAAGCCAAGGTGTTTGGCGGCGCCCACGTAGTATCGCTTCCCGGCGAAAGCTGCATCGGCGAACGCAACGGTCAGTTCATACGCGACTTTTTGGAAACAGAATCAATCCCCATCGCAGCCAAATACTTGGGTGGCGATCGCGGGATGCAAGTCGTCTTCGAAACACACACGGGACGCGCTCGATTGAAGCTACTCGACAAGACATCTGCGATCAACGCCGACCGCGATTTGGAAAAGGTACAGACTGCACCGGCACCAGAGCCCGTCTCGGACATCACATTGTTCTAAGCAACGGTCTCGCACAGTTAACTCAAGCCTGTGGCGGCATTGGCGCCGCCACAGCTTACGAAATTAGAAGATCGAAAGGATACAAAATGGCCAAGATCAAAGTGCTCGTGGTAGATGACTCCGCCCTGATGCGGCAGCTCATCACGGAGATTCTCTCGCAAGCTCCAGACATCGAAGTTGTTGGAGCAGCAAGCGATCCCTACAAGGCTCGCGAACAGATCTTGGCTCACGAACCTGATGTCTTGACGCTAGACGTGGAAATGCCGCGCATGGATGGGCTTACCTTCTTAGGTAAGCTGATGAGGTCTCGCCCCATGCCTGTCGTCATGGTTTCGTCCTTGACGGAAAAGGGCTGCGACACCACGTTCCGAGCCATGGAATTGGGTGCCGTTGACTTTGTCACAAAGCCACGCATCGACGTAACCGACGGCATGGCCGATATCGGTGCAGAGATCATTCAGAAAGTTCGCACCGCTTCCCGCGCTCGAGTGACGCGACTAGCTGCCTCGACGGAGGAAGGGAGCGGATCTAGTCCAACAAAAACAACCGATGAAGCACTGATCCAAAGTACGCACAAAGTCATCGCGATCGGTGCTTCGACGGGTGGAACTCAAGCGTTAACGCATGTCATCCCAAAGCTGCCATCGAATACACCTGGCATCGTAATCGTCATCCACATGCCCGCTGGGTTTACTGCTCGGTATGCCAAGCGATTGAATGAACAAAGCCAAATGCAAGTCCGCGAAGCTTCCGACGGTGACGTGGTCTTGCCTGGCCACGTGCTAATCGCTCCCGGCAACTATCACATGGCTTTGCGACGCAGCGGAGCCCGATACTATGTCAGCATCAAGGACGATCCACCAGTCAATCAGTTCCGTCCGTCGGTCGACGTGCTCTTCAATTCATGTGCTCGCTACGTTGGTAGCAATGCCATGGGGGTCATCCTTACAGGCATGGGGAACGACGGAGCGCGAGGCATGTTGGCAATGAAGCGGGCAGGCTCGCACACGATCGCTCAGAACGAAGCAACGTGCGTTGTATTCGGTATGCCCAAAGAAGCCATCAAGGCTGGCGGCGTCGAAGAGATCCTGCCGATCGACAAAGTGTCCGACGGCATTCTTGCGGAAGCTCGAAAGATGGTCGCCGACGTCACCTAAACGGCCGACACGTCGGCTCACGACTCAACACGCAATCACGGAACAGCGGCGGAACAAAAGCTCCGCCGCCGACCGTCGATTCATTGAGCGCGGGACGAACCGCAAGCTCGCTTACAGTCGTGGGCGAATACGAGCTTGAACTCGCGAAGGCAGACCTTGAATCTTCAGGAAGCCTTCCGCATCGGTTTGGTTGTACGAACCGCCACCTTCCATCGTGGCAATCGCCTCATCGTACAGGCTGTTCGGGCTAGTTCGACTTTCGACGTCCATGTTGCCTTTATACAAGGCTAGCGTGACTTCACCCGTTGTTGGTTCCTGTGCATTCTTAATGAACGACATGAGTGCGTCCATTTTGGGCGTAAACCAGAATCCGTAGTACACCATCTCGGCAACTTCCGGAGCCAGTCGATCACGCAAGTGCACTAGGTCTCGATCCAGCGTCAGTTGTTCCAGCACCAACAACGCTTTGTACAAGACGGTCATGCCAGGAGATTCGTAGACACCTCGGCTCTTCATGCCCACAAAGCGATTTTCCACCAAGTCGATTCGCCCGACACCGTTGCGACCACCAATCTCGTTCAGCTGCAAAACCACTTCCAGCGGCGAACAAGCTTTACCGTTGACCGAAACCGGAACACCGGACTGAAAACCGATCGTCACCTTCTCCACTTTGTCGGGAGCCTCTTGCGGTGATACCGTCATCCCAAAGTCCACCGTGGCGACACCGTTCACATCAAGCTCTTCTAATTTGCCTGCCTCGTAGCTGATATGCAGACAGTTTTCGTCCGAGCTGTACGGCTTGGCGACGGAAGCCTTGACGGGAATATTCTTTTCGTCGCAGTAGGCGATCATTTCCGTTCGCCCCGGGAAAGCGTTACGGAATTCTTCCATCCGCCACGGAGCGATCATCTCGACCTTTGGATCCAGCGCATCGGCGGCAAGCTGAAATCGACACTGGTCATTGCCCTTGCCCGTTGCTCCGTGTGCGTAAGCCGTCGCGCCCACCTCGTGTGCAATTTCGACGCACACCTTGGAGATAAGCGGCCGGGCGATGGAAGTCCCCAGCAGGTACTCCGTCTCGTACTTCGCCTGCCATTGCAACACCGGGAATGCAAAGTCGCGACAAAGCTCCTCCTGCGCGTCAATCAACCGCGAGCTTGCTGCCCCACAATCGCGCGCCTTCTGCATAATGGCGTCGCGATCCTCACATGGTTGACCAAGATCTACGTAGACCGCGTGGACGTCGTAGCCTTTGTCCTTTAGCCAACCCAGAATAACCGAAGTGTCGAGCCCACCTGAATAAGCCAAAACGCAGCTTGCCATGAACGAAGGTCCTTGATTTTGCAGGAGTATGTTTGCGAACGGTCTCGCCGAAAACCGTAATTGTCGCAGAGCATCGCTTGCCGGAACATCCCCTGCGCGAGCCTGGTTTTCACAACTGCCAGTGACAAGAAGACCGAACCTAGGTTCGCGACCCTGATGTCTCAAATCTCACCGGTCCGCGACCAAATCTGGCTTTGGATTCGACACGGGTAATGTGCGAGTTTAAACTGCCGAACACGTGGCCACGATGGAGATCGGTGATGTCAAGCTTTTTTCTTCATAGATGCGGGTCCAGAGCTCGACGCAACACCGCATTGAGAGTCTCACGACCGGCTTTCACCTTGGTGGAATTATTGGTGGTGATTGCCATCATCGCTCTGTTGGTCTCTCTGCTGCTTCCGGCCGTGCAGTCCGCTCGCGAAGCGGCTCGCATGACGCAGTGTCGCAACAATCTGAAGCAGATTGGCGTCGCTTGCCACAACTATGAATCCGCCAACAACGAGTTCCCTGGCTTCAATGGTGAAGCGCCGCCTGTGGCCGTGCAGTTTGCTCGATCTAATCGCATTCGCAGTCGGCTGGCTCAGGAATTAGAAGCGGGCGGCAACTGGATGGTCCAAGTGCTGGCCTACATGGAAGACGTTACGCTGTCTGATGTGCTGACGGAGCTAAGCACTGCCAAAAATCTAAGCCCTCGTCGAGATCCGCGCGTCGAGCAAGCAATCGCGACCCCGATCCAACCTTTTTACTGCCCCTCACGCCGCGAAGCTCGCGCCTATCCCCTGCATGGTCAATATCGATCACGATACGGCAAACTGGGAGCACGAACCGACTATGCCATGAACGGCGGCAGCACTCGTGGCCAAATCACCGGGAACTCGATCACTGTTCGCAACGACGGAGTGTGGATGGTCGGCAAGCGAGCATCCATCAAGAATATGACGGACGGAACATCGAAGACCTATCTGGTGGGCGAGAAAGCGATGGATTCGCTTGAACTCGCAACCGGTAAAGGCATCGGCGACCAAGCACCACTCGCCGGATGGGCTGACCGACAGGGCACCGCCAATTCTTACGTTCGCTATGGGGCACGTCGTCCGTCGATGGATTCTCCCGAAAACTGCTTGTCATGCCATGACTTCGGCAGTGCCCATCGTGAAGGCTGGAATGCCGTTATGTCAGACGGTTCCGTTCGCCTGATCAGCTACAGCACGTCGTGGGACGCACACCGAGCCATGGCTTCGATCAGTGGGCACGAAGTAACTCAAGAGACTGAGTAAACAAGTCTGGGGAGTTGGTCGCTTTCCCTCCCCTCGCTTTGGCTCGACCCTCCCAGAATTCCTCGCGTAGCTCGGAAAGCGAGGGTG
>CAYQMZ010000578.1:0-5541 GCA_964418725.1 uncultured Pirellulaceae bacterium | reverse complement strand
GCGTCAGCGACGGCAATGGCGGTAGCGACATCTCCACGGTCGCCATCGGAATCACGGGCGTCAACGACGCACCGATCGGCCTGGAAGACAACTTCACAACGGACTCCGCAAGCACTCTAACAGTTGCTCCAGCGGATGGAGTGCTTGCCAACGACGTGGACCCAGACAATATCGTCCTCTTTGCTAACGTGATGTCAGGGCCGACCAACGGAACGGTTACGTTGAATTCCGACGGCTCGTTCGAGTACCAGCCAGCCGCAGGGTTTACAGGTATCGACAGCTTCACCTACACCGCGAGCGATGGAATTCTGTCATCCAATCCAGTGACTGTTTTCATCAACGTCGAAGCGACTCCTTTGCCGCCGGGGCCTGGGATCCCTCCCGACAACGACAACAGCAATGATGACAACGAAAATACGGACACAGAAACGACTGAGACGATTCCGCCCACTCTTGTCGAACCCAATTCGTTACCGACAGAGGAACGTCGCGGTAGAACGCGGTCATCTGCCGCTGAGTCGACACAGAAATCCAACGTGGCCTTCGATTTCGACCTGCAGCATTCCGGTTACGACATCCCAGTGATCGTGCAGGAGCGAATCGTCGTGGCATTGCGGCAAGTGGTTGAATCCATTCGCGCGAACGTCAGCCCCAACCTAGTTGGGAACATGTACGAAACGGACATGGATTGGGACAGCATCAGTCTCTTGAGGGATCAACTTGGTAATTCAGCCAAGCTAAAGTCCGTTGCGGTAGGGACAGCCACCGCGATCACAAGTGCCGCAACGATGGGCTACTTGATCTGGACAGTTCGAGGTGGCTACCTGATGGCGGCAATGGCATCGGGAGTCCCAGCATGGCAGGCGTTCGATCCGTTGCCGATACTGCAATTCACGGGAACTGTTGCGAAGGATGATGAAGAGTCCCTGGCCGGCTTGGCTCACGAGTCGAACCAAGACGAGTCTTCCAACGCGGACAACTCCTAGCGAAACTATCACGCTCCCAAGACGGAGCGTCTTCTCAACCAACGCACTTTCAATGGGCTATGCAATTAGGTCATGCATGACGTGACCGTGCACATCCGTCAGCCTGAAATCACGGCCTTGATAGCGGTAGGTGAGCTGCTTGTGATCGATTCCCATAAGATGAAGGATCGTGGCATTAAGGTCGTGGATGTGCATCGTGCCCGGCGTCCACGACTCTTTGCTCGGTTGGGGTGTTAGCGGGTTCCCGTCTGCATCCGCGATGTTGTAGCCGTATTCGTCTGTGCGACCGTACGTGATTCCGGGCTTCACTCCGCCTCCAGCCATCCATGTCGTAAAGCATCGGGGGTGGTGGTCGCGGCCGTAGTTTTCCTTGGTGAGTTTCCCTTGGCAGTAGACGGTCCGACCGAACTCTCCGCCCCAGATCACCAGCGTATCGTCCAACATGCCCCGTTGCTTGAGGTCCTTGATTAGCGCGGCAGAACCCTGATCGACGTCGCGGCACTGCGAGCCGTGTTCACGTGGCAAGCCGCCGTGTGCATCCCAGCCACGATGGAAGATTTGGATGTTCCGGACACCTCGCTCAGCCAATCGCCGTGCATTAAGGCAGCAGGCAGCGAACGTACCTGGCTCTTTGGCCGCTTCACCGTACAAGTCAAACGTCGCTTGCGACTCAGCGGATAGATCCATCAGCTCCGGCACAGATGTCTGCATGCGATAGGCCATCTCGTGCTGCTTAATCCGATCCAAAATCTCCGGGTCACCAAACCGCTGATGTTGTCCTTGGTTGATGGCCGCGAGTAGATCCAACTGAGTACGACGGTCTTCACTGGTGACGCCCGGCGGGTTGCTCAGATATAGCACGGGATCGCCTTCGCTCCGCATCAAAATGCCCTGATGCTCAGCCGGCAAAAAGCCTGGCCCCCAAAGGCGATTGAAGAGACTCTGCTCCGCATGATTCGTCTTTGCGTGCATCACGACGTAGTGCGGCAGATTCTCGTTCAAACTGCCCAGCCCGTAGCTGATCCACGCTCCTAGACTTGGGCGACCTGGAATCTGGCTGCCTGTCTGGATATAGGTAATTGCGGGGTCGTGGTTAATGGCTTCCGTAAACGTGCTGTGAACGACGCACAGTTCTTTCGCGACTTGTGCCGTGTATGGCAGCAGCTCGCTAACCCAGACGCCACGGTCGTTGTTGTCTTGCTTCGTGAATTTGTATTTGCTCGGACAGATTGGGAGTCCGTTTTTTTGGTTTGCCGTCATCCCGGTGACGCGTTGCCCGTCACGAACCTCGGGCGGCAATTGCTGATTGAACTTGTCCTTGAGCCCGGGTTTGTAGTCCCATAGGTCTAGATGACTGGGGCCACCACTCATGAACAGGTAGATGACACGTTTAGCTTTGGGGCTTGGATGGTTGCGTTCAGTTGAGGGAGCCGCCTGAAGTCCCTGATTCAACAGCCCAGACAGTGCCGCCGTACCAACACCCAATGCGGTCTTCCCAAAGAGCTGCCGCCTCGTCTGCAGGAGTTCGAATTCGCGTTGAGGATTTTCCATCGAAATGCATCCCAATCGTTGTGTGTATTCAGTTGGTCGACCGCGAGGACGTTAATAAAGAACCAACGCAACGTCGCTGGCTAGTAACGTGACGATCAGCTGTGTCCAAGCGGAATGTTCGGCCGGGTCCAGGTTCTCGTCCGGAACGGCATCGCCCTGCTCTAGTAGCGCCTTCGCATTTCCCGGGTTGTCAGCGTATCGCTTCTGCAAGACAGTCAGGCTATTTTGGCAAGCGTTCATTTCGTTCGAATTCGGCTTGCGACACGCGAGAAGCTGAAACACCAGTTGTAGTCGGCTGCGATCATCTTTGGCTTCCGCCATGACGCGAGCGGCGAACTTTCGCGACATTTCGATACGCTGCGTCTCGTTGAGAAGCCCCAAGGACTGCAGTGAAGTGTTGGTTCGCGAACGGCGTACACAACTCGATTCACGATCAGGAGCATCGAAGAGCGTCATCATGGGATGAGGGCTCGTGCGTTTCCAATACACGTAGAGACTTCGGCGGTAGAGCGTTTGGCCAGCGTCTCGCTCGTACTTTTTCGTATTACTGGCTGGGTGGGCAAGAGCTTTCCACATTCCAGCAGGCTGGTAGGGCTTCACTCCTTCACCGCCCATCTGTGCGTCCAGCAAGCCGCTTGCCCAAAGCGCGATGTCACGAATAACTTCGGCGTCTAAACGGTAACTTGGTCCGCGAGAGAACAGTAGGTTTTCTGGATCATCCACCCCGGTTCGCCAAGCAGAACTCTGCTGGAACGTCCGGCTCTTCACCATCAGCCGCAACATATGCTGCAGGTCCCAGCCACTTTCCTGCAGCTCAACAGCCAACCAATCTAGAAGTTCTGGGTGCGTCGGGTGTTGCCCTTGCAACCCGAAGTCTTCTGGCGTTCGAACCAGCCCGTAACCAAAGACGCGTTGCCAGATGCGGTTCACCAAAACGCGAGCAACCAGAGGATGTTCACGCGAGGTAAGCCATTGCGCCAGCCCTAGGCGATTTCGCGGCGCGTCCGGCGGAAAACTACCCATCGCACTGAGAACATCTGGCGTCAGTGCGTCACCTTGAGGTTGATCGTACTCGCCTCGATGAAGAATTTTGGTTTCACGAGGAGATGCCAATTCCTGTGCGATCAGCGTTGTTGTGAAGTCTTCTTCAAGTGCGACAAACTTCGCCAAGAGTTTTGACGCTCGTTTTTGGATGTTCTCTGCCGATGCGTCCCCAGCCAATATGGCGATTTTCGCTCGCACAGTTTTTGCATCTGCTAAATCCTGGGGTGTGCATTTGATTGCACCTTTGGCGTCCTGCACCAATGAGCTTGCAGCATTCTGGAGCTGACGGTACAGGTCCCAGCCGCCCTGAGTCGCGGGGGCTTTGACATGTGGGCCGTATGCGTATTTGTTTCCATCCAGAGCATTCTCAGCCGTGCTATTGAAAAATGCAAAAAGCTGGTAGTACTCCTTTTGCGTTATCGGGTCGTATTTGTGCGTATGACACCGCGCGCACGTCAACGACATGCCAAGGAGAACCGTCCCCAAAGTTTCGGTCCGATCAAAGTTGTTCTTTGCTTGAAACTCAGCAGGAATTGCACCACCTTCGGAGGTGCTTGGATTCATACGAACGAATCCCGTGGCCACCTTTTGCTGCAGCGTTGGCGACGGCAAGAGGTCTCCCGCGAGTTGCCAAACAACGAAATCGTCTAAGGGCAAGTTTTCATTGAACGCACGCACAACCCAATCACGGTAGGGAAAGATGCCGCGGCGGTTGTCCAAATGCAGTCCGTGGGTATCTCCGTACCGAACCGCGTCCAACCAATATCGCGCCTGATGCTCACCATAACGAGGTGACTCAAGCAATTGATTCAATAGCGCGTCGTAGGCCGCTTCAGAATCACCCTCCATGTACTGCCGCAATTGCGCTGGTTCAGGTGGCAGGCCAGTCAACGTCAACGACAACCTGCGACCTAGAACGGCCCGACCGGCTCGCGGTGCAAATTGAAAGCCGTTCTTGCGAAGATCACGTTCGATAAATTGGTCGATCGAGTTGAGGTCGCCCTTCTTCATGGGCGGAACGAACGCCCAGTGTTTCGCGTAGCTACCACCTTGCTCGATCCATTTGGCCAGAATCTGACGCTCGTCGTCGCTGAGCTGCTTTTCTGCATCCGTGGGCGGCATCGGATCATCCACGGACTGGATTCTCTTCAGCAATTCGCTCTCGGATGGGTTCGACGGGTTAACCGCTTGGTATCCGCCTAGATCCGTGGTAGCGGCTTCAAGTGAGTCAAGTCGCAAGGTGCCATCGTCAGTGGCGGCGTCTGGGCCATGACAAACAAAACACTTGTCGGAGAGAATCGGCAGCACTTCACGCGCGAAGTCGACGTCGTCTGAATACGCCGAGCCGGCGAAGGATAGTGCAAGGACGCTAACAACGACGGAAATTCTCATGCTTCCACCCAGTAAAGGTTGAGTTCTCTCCATTGTAGACGAGACGTCCTGTGCAAAACACAGCGTTCACGACGCCACGTCGGGTTGGGACGACATTGCGCGACGCCGATTTTCACTGCGCACCAGTTGACCGCAGGCAGCTGCGACATCAGCGCCCAAGGAATAGCGGATCGTTGTGGACTGTCCGCTGCCTTTCAACTGGTTGGCAAATCGCTGGATTGTCGCTGAATCACTACTCACAAGATCGGGCGCATCGTCGATAGAGTTGAACGGAATCAAATTGACGTGCACATCGAGGCCTTCAAGCCAATCGATCAGCAACGATGCGTCGTCCGGCGAATCGTTCAGCCCCGATAACATCAGGTATTCAACCATCACGGGCTTCGCCTGAATTCTGTTCATCTCGCGGATTGCGCTTCGTAAGTCGTCAAGGTTGTAGCGTTTTGCTAACGGAATTATTCGCTGACGTACTTCCTGGCGAACACTGTGCAAGCTCAACGCTTGATTCAAAAACAATCTGAGGAATCGGCTCCGAGTCGACTGAATGCTACTCGCGTGCAGACGATGC
>CAYQMZ010000577.1:4000-5543 GCA_964418725.1 uncultured Pirellulaceae bacterium | reverse complement strand
TGGACGGATCATCTTGCCGCAATTCCCAACAAGATCGTCCCCGACGAAACCAGTATTCGGCGTACTCCTGTGGAACTCGCTCGCCAATGGCTTCCAATTTCGTCAACGCGTCTACGTGGTTTCCTGCGTCCTGTAGTTGGCACGCCAAGTCGTAATCGTCCTTCCAAACGTTCGGATCCTTGATGGACTCCGGCGGGTACTCGGAGACAAACGGTGGGAAGTCCTTTGCGTTCGATGCAACGGTGCTCAGGATGACTTTTGTCTTGGGTCCAGCAGACCTGACGATCGCGGTTAGATTCGCTTTGTAGTCCGCGTATACCTTGTTGAGTCGTTCATCCCCCAACGGCACTTTCTGGTCGAGGAACATTTGCATGCCTCCCCATTTCTTCGGTGCGTTTTCGCTTCCTCTTTCGCCACCGGTCAGTTGGCCGATTTTGGTCTTTTTGAAAGACAGAATGGCACGATTCATCCACAGCGGCCGGTCGCTGCGACCAAAGACCGTGCCGGCACCAAACGGACCGTGAACCTCGTTGTTCCCCAAATAGATCAGCCAAGCATCCGCATCCAGAGTGCGGCAGTCAGTCGCAATCTCGCGTACAACGTGTGAATTGATGGCCGTTACTGCGCAATTCACTACCTCGATGTTGCGATCCGAAAATCGCTCCTGCAACAATGTCTCGATGATTCGAGGCATCCCGTACGCCGGCTCGGGATCGCCCATTGCTGCAGAGCCACCTAACACACAGACGCGAATTGTGTTGTCTGGTTTGCGTTTCTCAACAACGATTGGGCGAGGTGCTCGCGCCAAGGCTTTCGGGAAGAATCGCCAAGCAAACTTGTAGTTGTCGACCAAGTAGCCTGGTTTCGTTGGGTGCGGCACCAGGAATGACGTTGGGTAGCCCGTGCCAGCCAGTCGAAGGCCAAACTCCACTAGGAGGATTAGCACCAACGGGAAAGCCAGAGCGAATAGGCGGAATAGCCAGATGCGTCTGGACGGTTTTGAATTGGTTGGAGGATTCAAGGCAAGGTATTGAGGCTGGTTGTTCAAACGCGAAACTGCGAGCAAACTGCATTATAGTTGCTGCTCGACAGCTTGATGATGGCGGTTCGAGCGAACCATGTCACATGTCGGTGACGGTAATCTACGCAAAAGGAATCAACGCAGAAAGAAACGTGCAATGACCCAATGCAATCGACGTTCGCAATTCTTCTGGTGTGTGTACGTGTTGGCGGTTGCAACACTGTGTGCCGGGTGCGGCTCGGGCGATTCAACCAGCCAAACACGCGAGCCGACTTTACAGGAGGCCGTTGAGGCGTTGGGTCAGCATGAGCATGACATTGTACAGGCGTTGCGAGCCAAGAATCCCTCGGCTGCCGACGAAGCAATGCATGATGCTCTGTACTATGCGGACCACCTGTCGGATTTCGAATCCAAGGTAGAGGTCGACGTCCAGTCATTGGAGCAGGCCGCGAAGCAAATTCGTGAACTACTGATGCAGGCTCATCGAGGAGCTCACGGAAACGCAGACGACTGGGATCCCGT
>CAYQMZ010000577.1:0-3990 GCA_964418725.1 uncultured Pirellulaceae bacterium | reverse complement strand
CGGATCAGTTAGTTGCGGGCATGGCCGAGCTGAAAGAACTTGTGGCCGCGGCGAAGTGAGCCTGACGCCAACTCACCACGGCATCTCCGACGCCGCCGTCCTAGTAACTGAGCTTCATGATCGGCATTGGCGCGTGATGGTCTAAACCTACTTCGAAACCGAGCGTCGTGTTTTCGTTGTACTTCTTCGGGACAGGTTTCTTGCCGGTGTCAGGTTGCGTCACCTCGACGCGGTACATTCCTAGTCGAAGACCTGCGTAGCCCTGAGCTGCAATCTCGGCATCTTCGAATTCAATCGACGGCGAAGCTACGCCGGCCGTGTTGGTGAAGTCCGACGCCGGTTCCAAATAAGGGGCCAAGAAGGGTTCCGGGACGGCTTTGATCTCCAGCCCGCGAGGTTCTTCGCCGTTGTGCATGAAGCCAATTTGGAAATTGCGAATGGATGTGTTGCTGTCTACGAAGATTTGCAATCGCTTTTCGATTTCTTCCGCGGTCAGTCCACCGTCGTTGTCCAGGTCCGTGGTCTTCACTGCGGCTTTCAGTCCCGGCGACTTCTGCAACTCCGTCTTGTCGATGATCCCATTCCCATCGGCGTCAAACATCTCAACGGCTGCTTGACTAGCGGCTGCCGGATCTAGCGGAGGTGGAGTCAGATTCTTGGGGGCTTTCTGGCAGCCCAACCCGCTGACGACAAGCATCGCAAGGCAAAGAAGGGGAATGTCAGCGTTCAGGAACGATTTGCGGTTGAGTGGTGGCATTAGAGGCTCAGCACAATGGTGGATCGGTTGGGATCGAATCACGCAATGGTTGTACGCGTGCAACGTGAACGCTGGTGTTACTGACTAGCCGCTGCAGCGTTCCCGTCGTCTCGGACACCATAGGATTGGTGGGCCAAACCATCGATGTCATACGGAATGACGTGCACGGAGCCGTCGCAAAGCACGACTTGGAACCCAGCTTGGTGCGAACTTCCAAAGTGATGGATACCCGCATCGGATCCACCTGGCGTACCCAAATCACGATCTCGCCACGGCAGTTGTCGCGGGGCGGCGATGCGAATGTTGCCCCAGTCGTAACTCCATTGACCGTGGTGCTCGCTGCGTGCGAACGTGCGATACAGCGACGGCTCGGCAAATTTTTCGCCGATAAGGTACGTCTTGCTTGTTCCGTCGGTCACCTGTCGCAGTTCGATGGTGCTGGCCTGTGTGATAATGCCGTGCCCCACGTCCTTTCCTTCAAGCCAGGAACCGTTCATTTTGGGCGTTGTGCCTGATTGCCATGTGTCGCCGCCATTGGCTGCGTAGTCTCCTTTAGACATGTATTTTACGCCGCCCGAATTTTCCCACGCGCCGCCTTGCGGATAAGCAATGGCCTCACGACGAGATGGGCAGTGCATCGCCTCCAGGGCAACCGCTTGCAGTCTCGCTGCCCCGTCTCGCTGCTGTTCACTCACGGAGTTCGAATCACCGTCGGCGGGCAAATCACGGGTCGCGGTTTCTTCAAGGAAAGGCAAAATGTTGTAGGTCCAAGTGCCCGGCTGTTCTCGACCGTAGCCACGATCAGCGTCAGCGGTCCAGTCGTATCGCCAACCGCCAGCCGGAAGGTGCCCGTGCGCCGACTCGTGATTCAGTGCAGCCAATCCGAGTTGCTTGAGATTGTTTTTGCAGGTGTTCATGCGAGCCGCTTCGCGAGCGGCTTGGACGGCTGGCAGCAAGAGAGTTACCAGCATGGCGATGATGGCGATCACCACCAGCAATTCGACTAACGTGAATGCGTTGCGACTCTTCATGTTTGCCCCTTTCGTGAAGCAATAGGTGGGAGAAAGGGAGGGAGTTTCGATGAGCCTCATCTTGTTGTGACCGTTTTATACAGGATTTCCAGACGCGATACACGCGCAACATTGGCGAAATCGTGGTGCAAACGGTATCTTCTGTCCGATTGAACGGTTCCTCACCCCGCCCAGATTTGCTCACCAACCTCCCTCAATGAGTTGTCGTATGAATTGGCAAAATAGAGTCATTCGCGTGTTCGCGATTCTCCTGTCGCTCCTGTTGCTCGCGTCGGAATCGTCGGCGGCGGATCGCCCAAACATCCTGATTGCGTTTGCCGATGATTGGGGACGCTACGCAAGTGCGTATGCTCAGATAGATGGTCCGGGGACCGTCAACGACGTTTTCTCGACGCCCAACTTTGATCGCGTCGCCGCTGAAGGGGCTTTGTTCCGGTCGGCGTTCGTCACGGCTCCATCGTGCACGCCGTGTCGAAGTTCGTTACTGAGCGGTCAGTACTTTTTCCGCACAGGTCGAGCTGCAATTCTGCAAGGTGCAGAATGGGACTCGGCAATCCCAACGTTTCCACTGATGCTGCGAGACGCAGGCTATCACATCGGGCACACGTATAAAGTTTGGAGCCCAGGGTCGCCAGCGGATGCACCCTATGGTGCGAAAACCTATGCGTACAACAAGCGTGGCCGCCGCTTCAATGGTTTCTCTCAGAATGTCACGCGAATGGTGAGCAATGGGAAGAGTGTTAAGGAAGCCAAGGAAACGTTGTTCAGCGAGGCGATCGGAAACTTTGAAGACTTCTTAGGTGACCGCCCCGACGATAGGCCGTTTTGCTATTGGTTCGGACCGACCAATGTGCATCGCAAGTGGACAGCCGGTTCAGGAAAGAAATTGTGGAACATCGACCCCGATGATTTGAAAGGGAAGATGCCTTCGTTCCTTCCGGACGTACCCGTTGTGCGACAGGACTTCGCGGACTATCTGGGCGAGGCGAAGGCTTTTGATGAGGCTCTGGGCCGTCTGCTGAAGAAGCTTGAGGACACCAACCAGTTGGAAAATACACTAGTCGTCGTTAGCGGCGACCACGGTGCGCCAGGGTTCCCGCGAGGGAAATGCAATCTGTACGACTTTGGCGTTGGCGTTCCACTGGCCGTTAGGTGGCCTGGCAACGTGCCGCAGGGGCGGGTCTTAGACGACCTAGTCAATCTGATGGATTTGGCTCCGACGTTTTTAGAAGCGGCCAACATCGACGTTCCCGAAGTAATGACCGGCAAGAGTCTGCTGCCGATCCTGAAATCGAACGAACAAGGACTGGTCGACAAAGAACGAACGTGGGTAATTACCGGTCGAGAGCGACATGTCGCAAAAGCTCGCGCCGGTGCCCTGCCCTACCCGCACCGCGCGCTGCGGACACCAGACTATCTGTACATCGTCAATTTCAAACCAGACCGCTATCCAATGGGCGATCCAAACACAGTGACGGATACCGAAATGCCGTCGATGGACAAATTGACCAACAATACGTTTGCGGCCTTCGCCGACCTTGATGCCAGCCCTACAAAGGCATACCAGATTCAGAATCGATTCAAGGAGCCGAGGCTATACGAATTAGGCTACGGGAAACGACCAGCCGACGAATTGTACGTTTTGAAAAATGATCCAGATCAGGTTTGCAACGTGGCATATTGGTCTCGATATGCGAAGGTCAAGCAGAAGCTATACAACCAATTGATGACCGAACTCAAACGCGTCGGCGACCCCCGCGTTGTAGGCGACGGCGAGCACTTCGAGAAACCGCCCTACTCAGGTCCACTTCAATAGGTTCACGAGCACGAACCGAGTGTGGGTACCCCACAAAGGATCCGCATGACGCGTCCCCTTTCCCCAGTTTTTCATGCTGACAACGCGAGGCCGTAAGCCGGTCAAGGATGTAGTCAATTTCCTATTGCACATCGTCTGCAAATTTCGGAAACGAGATCAAAAACTCTCGCGATGGAGTGGCTGATGAATTTCCACAGACGACGCAAGCTGGTAAGTGCTTTCGCCGTTTTCGGTATTGTTATCTCTAGCGTTGCGTTTTTGTCATGTGCGAATACGTTCGAGTCCAGCATTCACCGGATTCGACCATGGTTTGCTCAAGGAGTCGTCGCTTGGTCGTTCTGGGCTGTTGTCGGCGGATTTTTTTGGGGCTGCAATTGCTTTCACTC
>CAYQMZ010000576.1:0-5545 GCA_964418725.1 uncultured Pirellulaceae bacterium | reverse complement strand
GATGCGATGATCAAGGTCCGCGAAGAGTGTAACTGGACTTAAGCCACTGAACGGCGCCGGTGACACCGATTTGCATACTAACCAAAGAACGAAACGAAATTAGGAATATCAAATGTCGAAAGAACTTCGAATTGCCATGATCGGCTACGGCTTCATGGGCCGTGCTCACTCGAATGCCTACTGCAAGGTTGGCAACTTTTTCGATCTGGATGTAAAGCCAGTTTTGAAAGTCGCCTGTGCTCGTAATGCAGAGAACGCTCAAGCGTTTGCTGACAACTGGGGCTATGAGTCGATCGAGACTGATTGGCGAAAGGTCATGGAGCGTGACGACGTCGACGCGGTCGACATCTGCGTCCCCAACAACCTCCACAAAGAAATGGCTCTGGCGGCTGCAGCCAATGGCAAAGCGATTTTGTGCGAGAAGCCGATCGCTATGAACACGGAAGAAGGCGAGGAAATGTGCCAGGCCGTCGAGAAAGCCGGCGTGCCCAACATGGTTTGGTACAACTACCGACGCGTTCCCGCCGTGACGTTGGCTAAGAAGCTGATTGATGATGGGCGATTGGGTCGGATCTTCCACTACCGAGCCAACTTCTTGCAAGACTGGACGATCTCTGAAGACTTGCCGCAAGGTGGTGCAGCTCTTTGGCGATTGGATGCCGATGCCGCCGGTTCGGGCGTGACCGGTGACCTGTTGGCTCACTGTATTGATACGGCCATTTGGTTGAATGGCTCCATCACGGATGTCTCCGCGATGACCGAGACCTTCATCAAGGAACGCGTTCACCAAGAAACCGGTGAAAAGCAAGCTGTCGGCATCGACGACGCATGTGCCTTCCTTTGCCACTTCCAGAATGGCTCGCTTGGTCTGTTCGAATCCACGCGTTACGCACGTGGGCACAAAGCGTTGTATACGTTGGAAATCAATGGCGAGAAGGCGTCGATCCGTTGGGATCTGCATGACTTGCACCGTCTAGAGTATTTCGAGCACAACGACGACGGCATCTTGCGAGGTTGGCGAAGCATCCACGTCAGTGATGGCGACCATCCGTACATGGGCAACTGGTGGGTACCAGGTCTGCAGATTGGTTACGAGCACAGCTTCGTTCACCAGGTAGCTGACTTCTTGCAAGGTTATGCGAAAGGCGAACCTGTCAGCCCAACTTTCCGCGAAGCACTGGAAACGCAAAAGGTTTGTGACGCAGTACTTAAGAGTGCGTCTGACAGATCTTGGGAAAACGTTTAATTTCCTAGAGTACAAATTCGTACTCAGCATCATTCGTGAGTGTGGGTGCCGCTGTTGGTCAGTCCAACTGTCCAGCAGTTACCCTCCGCACGTTGCTGCGCCTGTCGCTGCTGTGCTGTTCGAATCGCGGAAATGGTTGGTTTTCCTGCGACCGTTCAACTGCCAGCAGCGGCGGCTCAACGTACGCTTCCAACTCACTTCACCGAAATCGCTAATGCAAGCTTGAGTCACCCGTGACCTTTTGAGTTGACGGTGCTCTCAGTTTGCGTTGGTTTCGGCTCTTGCGCCGTTTGGCTAACCTGTCAGCGTCTTACTCTAGGTTTCTGCGGCGACTCTCGCGCATGATTTCCTACCTAGTTCGCAGTTCGTTCTGCTTCGTGCAAAGCGAATTGAGAAAGGCTTTCCGATGAACGTCAGAAGTCTTGTGGCTCTGCTGGTTTGCGTCGCTGCATCAAGAATCGCTTTGGCTCAGGAGGACGAACCGAGAGTTCGTCTGTCATTGAGTGAGACGCTGAATCTGGTGCTCAGTTCCGACGGCTTCGCAACTTCCGGCGTGGATATTCATTCGCCAAGTGGATCGATCGTACCGATTCCTCCAGGCGGCCGTTCGGCGGACCCGGCTCCGTTCAATATCTTGCTGGCCAACAATCGCAACCAAATTACGTTGGGTAGTTTTGGTGCGAGCACGGTCATCGACGGTTCCGTAACGCTGCAGGCTCGTTGGGACTCTGGCGGCGAACGAGACATCAGCTATGCGTATGGGAATGGTGCGTCTCCCGTCGGTCCGTTTGAGTTGGATCCATTGGACTACGATCAGTGCCCGGATTGCCTTCCTCCCATTGGCGTTGGCTTGACGGATGACCTGCGGTTTAAACTGACGGGCGTTGGACAGAAGCTCGACAGGTTCTCACTGAATTCTGCGTCTGGTTCTCTTATTCCTCACGAGTCACCTGCGCCCTTTGCGTCGCTGGGTTCTAACACCAATCACCAAATTGATTTTGATTCCTCCGCCAGTCCCGTCGTGTTGGACGGAGACGTTACGTTGAACGTTGGGTGGAATGATTTCATCGGCGGACGCGATGTGCGGTACACGTACGAGACAGTGGCCGACGGAGTTCAGGGGCCATTGCAACTGGACCTGAATGACTATCCGCCGCGTCCCTTTGTATCAGGCCAATTGAACGCGTATGTCAGTGCAAATGACAAACTGGTAGTCACAGGCAACGGACACACATTGAGGCGATTGTCATTCATGTCCGAAAGTGGCGCATTGGTTCCATCGCCGGACGCTGGGCCTTTCGCATCGTTGGATTCTAACACGGCAGAACGTGTCGACTACCTTTCGCCAACGCGTGGCGGTGAAGTGAAGCTGGCGGGCTCGTTGCAATTGGGAACCGGCTGGGATCCCAGCAAGCCGCAAGACATTCAATTCGATTATGCGGTTGTGGGAGATGCTCGGGATGAAGGCCTTTTTCGAATTCCAGCGGTGAACTATCTCGATTCAGGTAGCAATCCACAGCATGTGCAACGAGCGGAACAGCTTCCTCGATTTGAGATTTCGTTGAATGAGGATGCTCGCTTTGTGGTCTCTGCGGATGGTCGTTCTTTGCAGGGCCTGCGACTGTTTGGGAATAGTTCGCTGATTCCTGCTGAATCGCCAGCTCCTTTTGAACAGACTCTCGTCAACAATGACTCCGCAGTTTGGTACCAGTCATTTGGCGAAGAAGTTGTGATCGATGGTGACGTCGTGTTAACGTCGGGCTGGAACGGCGAATCAATCAACGTTTCCTACTCTTATTTTTCGCGAGACGGAGCTGGGCAAGCGTTCGAGGTACCTGCTTCAAAATTCGTTGGTTGCAAGACGTGCCCGGTGCCGCGTATCGACGTCGCGTTGAATGGCGACTATCGATTCGTGCTGACAGGCAGTGGTCAGAATCTGAAGGATCTGCAAATCGCCTCTCCGCGAGAGGCTGCACTCATACCGGCCACAGACGCGGCACCGTTTTCTTCGTTGGACACGAATTCCCCAAGCCTGATCGCATTCGGCTCGGCTTCCAGTGAAGGTGTCACGCTGGACGGCAGTATCACGTTGACTGCGGGTTATGATTTGCGTGCTTCGGAACGCGACGTTGAAGTTAGCTATGCGTTAGCGGATCGAGATCGCCAAGAGAGTTTTCAGCTGCCGAGCGACGCCTATCCGAGGCTTCCTCGCTATTCGAACTTGTCCGTGCGAGTCGATGACAACAACCAGTTTGTTGTCTCCGGTCAGGGCCAACCACTGATTGGGTTCACGCTAACTTCTTCGGCGGACGCATTGGTTCCCGGTCAGTCTGCGATGCCGTTTCAAGAGCTTGGCGAGAACACATCTTCACGGATCGAATTCTTGTCTCCTGATTCGCACGTCACGGTCGATGGTGAACTCACTTTAGACGCGGGCTGGAATCCGATCCGTTCTCGACAGGTGCAGTACGAATACACATTGCTTGAAGGCAGTCGCGACGTTTCGCGGCGGAGCATACCTCGTTCCGATTTTCCAACTCGAATCACGTCGATCAGTGATCTGTTACGAGTCAGGCTAGATGAAGATCGTTCCATTGTGCTTGTCGGAGAAAACGTGAGTACTGCAGGGATTGATCTGCAGTCCTCAAGTGGCTCGTTGGTGCCCGGGGAAAATGTAGGTCCGTTCGATTTCTTTCTCGCCAATACGCCAAACCAAATCGCCCTCGGGGTGTTGGGCGGTTCGGTTACCATCGACGGACAGGTTACGCTGGACGCAAAATGGAACGAAGAGAGGGCAGCGGATATTCGCTATTTCTTTGGTCAGGGAGCAGAAGTGCAAGGGCCGTTTGATTTGCTGGCAAGCGAGTATTCGAGCAACGTGTGCTTCAACTGCGATGCACTGAGTCCAGTCGATCCTGCGAGTCCACCAACGGGACTCGGTGGCGGAGGCGGTGGGATCGCTGTGCGTGGAGAAGTGATCGATGGCTTTGTTGTCATTAAGACAGATGCTCCAATCGCCGTCGCGGGAATTGATTTGCAGTCGCCCGCTGGTCGGTTGGTGCCCGTACCTGAATCGGAAGGCGCCGCGCCATTCACGTTTTTCCTTTCGAACACTCCCAATCAAATCACTTGGGGCACGCTGGGCAGCACGGTGGTGATTGATGGTACGTTTGCAACGTCGGCCGGCTACGCAGGGGATCCAACCGGAGACTTGACCGCCACGTGGGGGAATGGCCCTTCGCCGGTCGCGTTCGACATCATCTCCCCAAGTGTCGTTGCCCCCACGGATCCACCTGTCAGCCAAGACCTGTCGGGGGTCGCACTCGACATAACCGATCAACAGTCGCTGGCGATTCGTGGCACGGGGCAATCGATTTCTCAGCTGGCTGTTAGTTCTCCATCTGGAGGGCTCGTGCCAAGCGAAGATGTCGCCAGTGCCGCTGGTCCCTTCGCAACACTCGAAGAGCTAACAGTTGGCTCGGGGCAGTTGTTGCTATTCTCGACCGGCAGCTCGGTCACTCTGGATGGTGTGCTCGACCTGGGTGTTGCATGGCACGAGGAATTCGACGGACCACGTGAACAGTTCCTTGAGAATCTGTTCACCGACGTTTCGGCGGAAGTCACCACGCCAACGGGAATCGTCGCCGAAATTGACTTCTTCCAACCCGTTAGTCGAACGGTGTCGGTTCGATTGAACGAACAAGGGTTGCTAGTTTTGGAAGGCACCGGTCAGCAAATCTCTGGAGTGAACATTGTCTCGCCATCGGGCAGTCTGCTTTCGACCGCGTCGGGGGATCTCTCTTCGGATGCCGCGGGACCTTTCAGTTTTCTGATTGCCAACAACGAGAACCAGGTTTCGTTCGGCAACTTGGGAGCGACCGTGACTCTCGACGAAATCGTGTTACCTGTCGGCGTCGACGCGCAGGATTTGGCATCGTCGGATTTGGTGATTGAAATTGGAATCGGAGGTGACGTGGTTCGGCTCGAGCTGGGGAGTCAACTGATCCCCGAGCCATCCGGGCTAGGGACGATCATCTTCGGAGTCTTGGCTGCGATGGGAACTGTCAGATCGCGACGGCGACGTTTGTAAGTACCCTGTGATTTTGTTGCGGCACTGTGCATGGTTCCTTTGCCGGAACAAATGGTTAACCCTGGCGTGCGAGCAGGCTGTTCCGGTGTTCTTGTGGGATAACGATCGGGGTTTTGCTAAACTGTCTGGTTAGCGTTCCCGCCTTAGCAATGGCTTGTCCGTTTTGTCGGCTGTGACTTGATGCCCGATCCCGCAAGGGCACTACGGAG
>CAYQMZ010000575.1:0-5547 GCA_964418725.1 uncultured Pirellulaceae bacterium | reverse complement strand
GCGAGGCTATCGAAAATGCGACAAATACGCCCGGAACCCACGCGGTTGCTAGGGTACGAAGACGAACCGTCGGCGGAGACACGCACTAGTGCCTAGCCCGGTCGACTAACGCACGATCAGACGTCCCGGCGTGAGGAATCTGCGGCGTTGCGTTCTTGGGTACACCGCCATGGTGTAAGGCAAAAACGGGCAATACGTCCGCCTGCACCACGCATACCAGACTACAGCAGTTGTCGCGCGACCCAAGCACCAGCGGAGGCCAATTCAGCCTCCCCAAGCTTCCTCGTTGCGCGCCCAAAGGCTGGCGGTGGCTAAGCTGCCCGACGCAATTCGCCAGGATGCTGTGTTGCAACGCGAGAGATCATTTGCCGCACGATCGTGTCGGAAACGGATTCTTTGACACGTTGGAACAGCGTTGGGCACGCGTCTTCAATCTGATCAACGGTCGCCTTGGTCTCTCGGTGAATTACCAGCGATGCTCTTGCTCGGATGTAGCCCCGGGTTTGCGCAGGGTCCATGGACGCAGCCGCGGGTTGAATCCGCGACCAGACGGCGGCTTCGCACCGAGCCGCGATCTTTTTCGTTAGGTCTTCGACCATTCGTTGCTGTCCTGTTAATTTGTCGATCCATGCGGAGACTAGCATTTGAATCCTTCCATCCCGTCCAACGTCGAAGAAGTTCGACTTAGCCACGGAGCAAACGTCCTCGGATGCATCGATCAGTTGGCCGGCAATCCTTCAACGGCGTCGCAAGACTGCGCGTCAGCTGAAATAGGATGACCGTATCCGCTGAGGTAGGAGTTGCGGGTTAGGTGTTTCGGGCGAGTGCTGGCGTTACAGACGAGAGATTGGCCGCTTGGAACGTCAGCGACCTTTTGCTGTTACCGAATTGCGAAAGCGATGGCATTTAGAAGCGAGCCCCGGTCGATCTGCGGGTTTGGTGTCCGCCTTTAAGGGGCGTGATTGTGGCGATACGATCGGGCAGCAGGTTTCCGGTTAAAAAGACAGCGATAGTTAGAAGGTTTACTACGCTTCTGGGCTTTTCCTGCCGACTCTATGGTTGTAACATTTTTCCTACGCTGACACCGTTAACCTAGGGGATGTCGGCTAGCAGGTGTGTTGCAGTTGCTTTGAACTCAGCTCCAATTGAGTTGTGAGTTTAGGTAAGCAGCAAGCACTCTACACAGGGCGCCGTCGCCAAGTTGGCTAAGGCAGCGGATTGCAAATCCGCCATCGCCGGTTCGAATCCGGCCGGCGCCTCTCTCTTCTTCTCCCATTTGGTTTGAGTTCGAATCTGTGGTGAGTATCCGCAGAGCTGAAAACAGCTCGCTAACGTCACGGCCGTTGCTGCGTTTTCGATAGCTGAAATCGGCTTTGTCCAGCGTTCGGACTCTTCTAGCAAGCAATACTTGCAGGCTGATATGTGCCTTGAATGGTGCTGAGGGTGGGCTGTACAGTCCCAGTCCAATCAACCTCTCTCGGAGTCAGCTATGTGCCAATCGTATTACCGAGTCTCGCTGGTCTTACTGTGTTGCCTAGTCTGCTGCGGAACGGGGGTCGCCAACGAATTGAATTCGAGCAGTGGCTCAACGATTCCAGGGCTGGCGTCCCCAAAGCTCGTTTCGAAGACGCATGACCTGTCTGCTGCAATCGAAATGCACGTTAAGGGCAGCACTCAAGCGAAAGACGTTGCAAAGGCCAATGCGATCGCTGAACTGTTTTGGGTTCCGCGTGAGCAACCATTGATGACGAAGAAGGAAATTGCTCCCGGTCAGTTCATGGTCGTGGCTCCCGAATGGTTTCACGATCATCTCGTTGGCATGGCAAAATGGATGGCCGACGGGGAAAAGCAGATTTCTATCGAAGCTAGGATCGCCACGGTTTCCGAAGCAACGCTTCGGGATATGCATCTGCAGTTTGCGGCGGCGTGGGAGATGGCAGAACAGCCATCACCGGTCGTACTAGAACCCAAGGGAAACGGATTTGAACTAAGGTCAACCGATGCGTTGGTCCAAGCCCCAAGAACGCTCGGGCCTGACTTTAGTCGCAAGGCGCTTCACGTTAACGCCGAAAACAAGCCGTTTGCGTCCATGAGCGTACGGCAGTTATTGCCGTGTCGCGTGGCACGCGCAAGTGACCGGCAAGTCCGGCGGTTAGTAAATTCTCTACAGTCTGACACGCGATCGAACATTCTTCAGGCTCCAAAGGTAACGATCTTTTCTGGCCAACAGGCAGAAGTGAAAGACACAACAAGCCGGCCATTCGTTACGTCCGTGGTACCGATCAAGGGTGAGGAAGGCACTGCCATGCAGCCCGTGATTACGGTGCTAGAGGATGGCTTGCGTTTGCAGTTGCATGCAGTTGCAGAGGGAGACGACCGAATCCACATGGACAGCAATGTGATCTTTGGAGAGGTCGGAGACGTGGAGGAATTCACATTCGATGGCCCAGGTGAGGCTGTCGGTACTACCGTGCAGATTCCTAAGTACATTCAGCGTAGTGTCGAAGTGTCAAAGCGGCTCCGCAACGGTCAGAGTCTGATCATCGACCCGCATTTCGTTTCCGAAGAAGTAACGAAACGCCGCTTTCGCAGCGACGTCGTGACTCGGAAGTATACGATCGTGATCCTGACGCCTCGTGTGTTTCGTACGAACACAATCGAGGCCGAAGAAGTTGGCGAATCCAAAGTTGCGAAGCTTTAGGTTGAGACCATTGCCAGCCTGAACGCATTCAAGCTTCCGTCACCGTGAAGTCGTTAGGAAAAGCTCCGGATCATTGGTCGTCCGAGGGCAGTGATCCGATTTCTTCGAAGCGTTGAAGTTCCGCCAAAGTAGGAAAAGAGGTCTGCGTACCGAGGCGGGTGACGGAGATTGCCGCGACGGTGGCAGCACGTGTCGCCGCCTCTTCGAGGCTGTGCCCTTCGGCGAGTCCGACACCGAGGGCACCAGTGAAAGCGTCTCCGGCGCCCGTGGTGTCGGTGGCTGATACTGGCGTCGCTGGAATGTGTGTGGCTCCCGAATTGTCTACTAGCAAGACTCCTCGGCCGCCCAGCGTTAGTGCGACGCGGTCCACACCCCGATCGCGTAGAAGATTCGCGGCACGAACAGCGTCGGTCTCGTTGTCGACGTCTTGCCCCGTCATGGCGGAGATTTCGGTTGCGTTCGGAACGCAGATGTCGCAAAGCGATAGCAGTTCGCTGGTGACTTCTGCAGCTGGCGCCGGAGTGAGCACCGTAATTGTGTCCGATCCTCGCGCGATGCGAAAAGCTTCGACTGCTGCTGCCGCCGGTGTCTCCAGTTGGCACAAAACAACTTGAGAACGCCGGATCACTTCGGATGCCGATTGAACGTCAGCCGCGGCCAATGCTGAGTTTGCACCTGCGACAACGATGATGCAGTTTTCTGCCTGATTGTCGACCATAACTGCGGCGGTGCCGGTCGGCTGACCCGTTGCTCGACGAATGAACTGTGTGTCGATGCCTTCTGATTGATAGGCTGAGATCGCCTCGCTTCCGAAACCGTCGTTGCCAACGGACGCGACGAACGTGACTTGGGCACCTAGTCGAGCTGCGACGACGGCTTGATTTGCTCCTTTGCCGCCCATGCACTGATGCAACGCGGTTCCCGCGATAGTCTCGCCGGGTCGCGGCAGCCGTGGAGTACGGAATGTCAAATCAACGTTGGCCGACCCGACGACACAGATTCGGCCTCGATTGTTTTCGGCGTCCGTCATGTTGAGTATCCCTGTTGCATGTGGAATGGCTCGCGAGTTGGAACAGTGTTCACATTCTCAGGCTGCTGAACACTCGCAATATAGTCGATGTCTCGACACTGAGACTCTGTTACTCAGTGTGTTGCTTGTCGGCAACACCTGACGTCAGATCAGCGTCCGCTGCCCGGACTCGAGATGGTATGATGTTGTCACATTCGATTGGACGCGTTTGGCGGCGAATCCAGGCGGATTGTGATCGAACCATGCGATAGTTGACGCAAAGCTGAGATACATGTCGGATTCGTCTCGTAATTCTTTGGACTCCTCGATGCTGGCTTCGCACCAACACATCGTGCAGGGCGCTCCGATTCTCATTCGCGCGACCGGTGTGGAAGGTCAGTGTGTGTGGTTCAATAAACGGTGGCTCGACTTCACCGGTGATGCGGCGGAGACCTCGATCAGGGAGGGGCATTGGGCCAGGGTGCATCCTGAAGATCAGTCTGAAACAGTGGCTGCTTTTGATGCCGCCTTCCAGCAACGCGATTCTCTGCAGTTGGAGTATCGGCTGCGAAAGCGCGACGAATCGTACTGTTGGGTGCTGGATCGGTTGGCTCCTCAATTTGATGATGGCGGAGGCTTTCTAGGGTACGTCGGTTTCTGCATCGACGTTTCGCAACAGTATCAGTTTCGCGAACGCCTAGAGGAACGAGAACGATTGCTGTCGCAGTTGTACGGAATCAACGATCGCGAACGACGTTTTCTCAGTTGCGCGATTCACGACGGCATTCTGCAGGACATCATCGGTGCGGAGATGCTGCTTCAAAAGGCTGAGGAGTTGGAGCCGGCAGATCTCGAAAAGAAGCTTGCGATGGTTCGACGTACGCTCCGGTCGGCGCTCCGCCATGGTCGACGACTAATTAGCGAGTTGCGACCGTTGATTTTGGACGAGCAGGGGTTGGTCAGCGCTATTCAGTTCTATGCGGCGGAGATCGAAAACCGCAGCGAAATCAGATTCAACATCGCAAACAGTTTCGACGACAACGGGCTGCCACCGATTTGGAGCGGCAATGTTTTCCGAATCGTGCAGTCAGTGATGAACAACGTCGAATCACACAGTCAGGCGAAGGAAGCCAAGATCGAAATTGCAACACCTGACAGCAGTGCACTTCGCATATGTGTCTCCGATGCCGGGGTTGGATTCGAATTTGATCAGAAGCAAAACTCATTCGGGCTCCGTTGTATTCGCGAGAGAGCGGAAGTCTTTGATGGCACTGTCACGTTCGAATCTTCGCCGGGGAACGGCTGTCGGGCTGAAATGTGCATTCCGCTGCCTATTCCGGAGTCTGCGAGCTAGCTCTTGCTGTGCATGCGTCCGCTTAGCACGCGGATAGCCGTGAAGAATCGATTGCTTCCGTGAAGTTGCCGACGATTTGTTGCGCCGTCGAGATCGCACTAGCGGGCTAGCGGGGGATCCTTTACAAGTCCGTCAAACATCCGGAATGGTGTCGCCCAGCACCTGGAAGAGTTGCCGCGGGCGAGGCCGCTAGTTACGCCATCGATACAGTAAAGTCCCGCCACCATGCGCCCGCCTGTTGGATTGCATTCCACGTCTTCGCGAACATCTTGTCAGCGACTGAGGTCTGTAACGCACACTTGTTTTGGCTTCGTTTGGGGCTGGATCGTGTTGGCGATGATCGTTTGCGGAGGTTGTGGGACGATACGAGAGCAACGGGCGACGAACCAGTTGCTGCTGTCCGACGCGGTGGATCGAGCCGTTGCGAAAATTGATTTTAAGCCGTTAACCGGCGAAAAAGTCTTTTTGGACTCGCGTTTTCTG
>CAYQMZ010000574.1:1778-5566 GCA_964418725.1 uncultured Pirellulaceae bacterium | reverse complement strand
CTTGTACCGACGGCGAGACTACGAAGAGCTTGCGAACCTCGCCATCCAAATGATCGTATTCGGCCACGAATTGGGCGTTGACTCTACGGTTATGAACACTCAAATGGGGCGTTCTTACCAGTACATTGCGTTCTCATATCTTTCAGATGTCCGCGAGACGTTACCTGCGTCGATCGTCGGTCGTCTGCGAAATTTCCTCATCGATTCGGATGGTAAATACGAAGACTTCGAGTCGGTGATGGCTCGAGACCAACGGAGGGCGGTGGAAGAATGGGGGTGGAGAGCCTTGCTCGGTCGAGCTTTCCCGAAACCGTGGGAGGAAGTGAGTACCTGGGAGCTCTTTCGGCGGAGTTGGCCCAAACACCGCACGTTGGGGCGGTTGTTGGTGATCGACGGCCTCGTTCGCGAGTTTCTTCGAGAGCACGGCCGTTACCCTGGTTCGTTGACCGAACTCACTACGACTGGGCACATGCTTGATGACCCAATGTCGCCGAATCGCCATCCGTTTCGACTCGTTCAATTGGACGATGGATTTGCAATCTATAGCGTCGGGTTCGATGGTGTCGATGACGGCGGGCAGCCAATTATGTTTGCGGGCTACGAGAATGACGGCGAC
The DNA here is from genome assembly GCA_964418725.1 of uncultured Pirellulaceae bacterium. GTDB lineage: Bacteria > Planctomycetota > Planctomycetia > Pirellulales > Pirellulaceae > CAYNJG01. The sequence goes on along the minus strand of CAYQMZ010000574.1, from coordinate 4,950 downwards.
TATGTTCTGGGGAGAACGCTATTCGGGCTGTAGATGTCTAGCCGGAATTCCTGGACGCCAGACTACCGCTACCGTCATATGCACCGTACTTCGAACCGCCTCATTGGATTGAGGCTGCCCGCAAGGATGTGGGCAAAACAATCCATCTTCTTAACAGTCTCTGAAAACTTTACTGGTATTCATGTTCCACGTGGTTGGGAATAGGTATGCTTACGGCCATCCACGTCGTATCCACTACAGTTTTGGGAGCTGCTAAAGTAGCCAGCCCTATGTGGTTGGCGTCTTGCCAGCAAAGGAAAGGGAATTGATGAAAATGACATTCTGGGCGCTCGCCCTGGCGCTCATCACGCCGGTCGTGGCCATGGCGGAGATTCGGGTCTACGATTTTGACGACGGGACGTTGCAGGGCTTCCGCAACGTCAATGTAAATGACGAAGACTATCCAACCGGTGACACTGATCAGACCGACGTTGCCTGGATCGTATCCGACAAAGATATCGACCTTGGGGAGAACGGATGGAAGCTTCTGCAGGGGTCCTCGGACAACGGTATTGGCGAGGAAGGGAATCCACAGCGTATTCCGAACATGCGGCTCATTCCCGAACCTTGGGATGCTCGCGACTGCTTGGGCGCCAACGAATGCCAAACGCAGATCCTTAAGTCTCCAACCTTCGAACTTGCCGTCGGCCCAATCTCCGTAGATATCGTGGGTGGGCAAGCACAAGGCGGTCGAAGCTTTGACGAAGAACTAGACTCGCCTCCTGAATTCCCGGAAGACTTCAACTTCATGAAAAGCTCCGATGGCTGGCAGGGCTTCGCGTTGTATGACGTAGCCGCCGACAGCTACGTTCGGTGGGGCTTCCCTTCCTTCAACAACGACGGGAAGGAAAAGGATGGCCGCGATGTTTGGGAACGGGTGACGATTCCTGAAGAAGACCTGAGCGATCTGGCCAACGACGGCAAGACCTATCGATTGGATATCTTCGATTCGTATTTGGGCGGCTGGGGATGGATCGGTTTCGATACCGTGCAGATTCCAGAAGTTGGCTTTGTGGCCGAGCCAGCTGGCTTCGACTGCAATGGCGACGGTGTGACAAATGCATCCGATTTGGCATGTGTCGCGTCGGTCGGTGATCGTGACACGGTGCTCGGTGAATTGAATACCGTGGCTGGCGACCTCGACGGCAATGGCGATGTTAGCTTTGCGGACTTCCTAATTCTGTCGAATAACTTCGGCAACGAATCGGGAACCTATGCAGAAGGAAACATCAACTTGGAAGGCGGAATTGACTTCGCGGACTTTCTGGCCCTTTCGGACAACTTCGGTGCGACTGCCGCTGCACAGGCTGTACCCGAGCCAAGCGGAACGCTGATGGCGTTGTTTGGTATCGGTGTCGTAATGGGCATAAGAAGGCGACGCTAGACCGCCACAAACTGTCGACGGAAATCTGCCGCTGCTGGAACGTAAAATATCCAGCAGCGGCTTTTTTGCGCCCTAACGTATCCGGCAAACGTCAAAACGGTACAATCCACAGCACAACCGCGACAGCTTTCTGTTGCGGATGTTGTCCATAGGTGCGACCAAGGTCGATGGAATAGTCGCCGTAGCTACTCAATCGAAACCACGGCCACTACTGCTAGACAAACAACGAAACCAGTTCGCGAAAACGACTTCATTAACGGATGGGAGATTGCCGTGCTTCGTTGCATCAAACTTTGCGCCGTTGCGTGTGCATTCACAAGCTCGCTTGTGTTCGCGCAAACGGATGGCGAATTGCAAAACTCGCTGGCGGCCCTCAACAACGTGGGCAACGCGGGAGTTCGACATCAAGAGGCGATTGCTGCTTGGAAGCAGGTGAGTCGTGCAGATGCCGCGGAATTGCCGACCATGATCGCTGCCATCGATCCGAGCAAACCACTAGCGGCGAATTGGATTCGCGCAGCTGTCGACCAGGTGGCAGAACGGAGTGTACAGAACGGACGGAAGCTACCGAAAGCAGCACTTGAAAAACTGGTTTTCGATCAGTCTGTTGCTCCGCGTGCTCGTCGGCTGGCATACGAATGGCTGTCGCGGTCGGACGACTCGGCAGCTAAACGAATTATTCCCACCATGCTAAACGACAGCAGCCTCGAGATGCGGCGCGACGCTGTGGCCCAGGTTATTGAAAGTGCCGAGGCCGCGGAAAACGACGAAGCGAAGAAGAATCTGTACACCAAGGCGCTCACCGCTGCTCGCGACACAGATCAGGTAGATGCGGCTTTCGACAAGTTGACCGAACTAGGTGAGACCGTTGATCTGGCTCATCACTTTGGATTCATCACGAACTGGAAACTGATCGGCCCTTTTGACAACACCGACAAGAAGGGCTTTCCTGTCGCCTATCCACCGGAGACGAAGATCGACGCGTCCGCCGCCTATGCGGGAAAAGCTGGCGAAGTGAAATGGATCGACCACGCGACTTCCGAAAAATATGGGATGGTCGATCTGAACGAAGCTCTGGGCAAAAACATGGGGGCGGTTGCCTACGCAATGGCTGAATTCGACTCGCCCGAGGCGACAACCGTAGACCTTCGGCTCGGTTCCATCTGCGCCGCGAAGTTGTGGTTGAATGGCGAGCAACTTATGGAACATGAGGTCTACCACTCAGGAACGAAGATCGATCAGTACATCGCGAAAGGCAATCTGAAAACAGGCAAGAACGTCATCCTGCTAAAGATCTGCCAGAATGAGCAAACCGAACGCTGGGCTCAAGATTGGGAGTTCCAGTTTCGAGTCTGCGATGCCGTAGGGACGGCGATCCATTCAAACTAGGCCCGCGAAAACGTAAGTCACAATGTTCCGCGGCGAGTCGACTGCGGCAAAAGTTCAAACAGAGGAACTGAACGTGCACACATCGAAATTCACATCAGTAGTCTCACTGGTCGCCCTGCTCTTTGTTTCTTCGAACGCTTCGCTCGCAACCGCCGACTGGTGGGGCTTCCGAGGAAAGCACAGCAATGGAGTTGCAGAAGGCGTAGCGCCCCGAACCTGCGATGATGACTCCGTCGCGTGGTCTGTGGAAGTTCCAGGCCGTGGGGTATCTAGTCCAATCGTCGTGGGCGATCAGGTTATCGTCACGTCGTCTAGTGGGGCGGAACAAGAGAGACTGCACGTCATCAGCTACAACGCGTC
>CAYQMZ010000574.1:0-1768 GCA_964418725.1 uncultured Pirellulaceae bacterium | reverse complement strand
ATGGCGAAGTCCGTTGGCATCGGCAGTTCTGGGCTACCGGGCGGACGCTATGTCACCCAACGAGCGCAAACGCTGCTCCATCGCCAGCATCTGATGGTGAGAACGTAGTCGCGTTCTTTTCGTCGAACGACGTGGTGTGCTTGAGCATCGACGGCGACTTAAAATGGTATCGAGGTTTGGCAAGCGACAACCCTAAGCTAGGCAACGACATCGGCATGGCGTCGTCCCCTATGATTGCTAACGGCGTGGTGGTGTGTCAGGCGGAAAGCCAAGGTGAATCATTCGTCGAAGCTTTAAAGGTCGCGGATGGCACCACTCTTTGGAAGAACGATCGTCCGAAAGATTCGAACTGGACGTCGCCCATCTACTTGCCCGCGAATGATGATGACACGGCTGATATGGTGCTCGTGAAGTGTGACGCGAGTGTCTCGGCCCATGAATTGCAAACGGGGCACGAGGTGTGGCGGATTGATGGGGAGATCGGTGGTATCCCGTGCATGGTTGCGACAAAAAAGCACATTTATGTGCCCGGCGCAAAATTCATGGCGTTGGATCGGTCCAGTGACTCAGCAAGCGTTGCGTGGGATTCGAACAAGATCAATCCAAGTCCTAGTCCTGTGATAACCGACAAACGGCTTGTCTTCATCAACAGCGCCGGAGTACTTAGCAGCCACGACATCGAATCGGGCGACCGCGAGTGGCAGGTACGGGTCGGCGGAAAGTACTGGGCAAGTCCCGTGATGGACGAAGAGGGATTTGTCTACACTTTCAACGACGCTGGTTTGGTGACGATCGTCGATACGGACGGAAAGAAAGTGGCTAAGCATCAGTTTGACGGCACAATCATGGGAACACCTGCCATTTCGGATGGCGCGATTTACATTCGTGGTGTGGCCAAACTGTGGAAGGTGGCAAACCGCTAAGGTTAGCGTCTTGCCTCTTAGACACGTCGTCTTGCAGCCACCGACGTGACTGGTTGGCGCAAGGCTCGATGCTAGGCGGCAGTTCTCCCTCCATACCCGAGACAGTCCACATCACCACCCGTGCTCTGCCGAAACTAGGCTGGAAGCAACTTCGCAAAGAGTAAGTGAATGTCAGACGATCTAGTCGAAATCAAAGTCTGTGGGCCAATCGACGCGAAGATTCGCCCGCCAAGCTCAAAGAGTATTACCAATCGTGCGCTCATCTGTGCTGCACTGGCTAACGGTCAGTCCCGACTGCATCACCCGCTGGACAGCGACGACACCCGCGTAATGATTGACAGTCTTCAGAAGTTGGGGGTAAAGGTCGAACGAGCTCACGAAAGTCTGGTCGTCACTGGCTCTGCTGGTGATTTCCCAAATACCAAAGCCGACATGTTCATTGGCAATAGTGGAACGTCGGTTCGATTTTTGACGGCTCTGTTGTGTGTCGGGAAAGGCGAGTTCCACGTGTCAGGTGTGGATCGGATGCACGAGCGACCGATCCAGGACCTCCTGGACTCATTAAACATGCTCGGAGCAAATGCGTTTAGCGAGAAGGGTACCGGTTGCCCGCCCGTACGCATCAAGGCGAATGGCTTGAATGGTGGGGCAGTCGCAATCAAAGGCAACATTAGCAGTCAGTTCTTAAGTGGGCTGTTGATGGCGGCTCCATACGCCAAATCTTCCGTGACGATTAAGGTCGACGGTGAGTTGATTAGCCGTCCCTATGTGGAAATGACCACGGCCGTAATGCGAGCGTTTGGGGTGGGCACGGTGAGCACCGAATCGAGTTTTCAGATTCCCAC
>CAYQMZ010000573.1:0-5578 GCA_964418725.1 uncultured Pirellulaceae bacterium | reverse complement strand
CTGTGACCTATACCCGCGAAAGCGGCCAGTGGTTTCAAGCGACAGGTCCGCAAGTTTCGAGGCGCATGCAGCACGGGTAGAAGCTATCGCGACCGGTTAGATTGCACAAGTCGCTCGTCGTGTGCAGAAGTCAGAGTGCGAGAGTCGACTCGTCGAAGAGCAGCGTCCAGAACTTCGGGCGGCGGTTCGGAAGTGACGCGGTGTGTGCCGCTATTCGATGGGGCTGCCAAGAGGGTCTGCCAAGCACCTGCATGAAACTGCTCGGTGTGTGCCAGTGGCCCCGTTAGAAGGTGTGCGGCAAAATGCAAACATGCGGTTTGCCATCGAGCTTGTCGTCTAGCGAACCCGGAGGCCTTGTCGTTTAAAGGCGGTTCGACCACTTCGAGTGCGGCTAAGGTGAACCAGCCAGTTTTTTTGTCAGCCGAGCATTTAAGCTTGCTGCGACGGACGGCAGGTCTGTTCCGGTGTAGGCGTGACCGAGCAACTTTGCCACACCGATTCGTGCTCGGACAAAGTGAGGCCTTCGTCACTGGGAGGTTGCGAAGAAGGCCTTCTCTAGTCGAGGCTCAAACCGAGAGACTGTGATCAAAAGACGCGATAGATCCACTGTTGAACGGTGGGAGCCCAAGCATCCTGAAATTGAATAGCAATGAATCCGAATGCCGCCGCGAAGATTCCGAATGCGAAAATAAAGCAATCGTTGAAAGCTTTTCGAATCTGTTGATTTCGAACTCGCGCTTCTTCGCGTTTCACAAAGTCGTTGACGTAGATTTCCGAGTCGAGTTTTACAAAGTGATTCGCCACGGTAACTGTCCTTATGTGTGAGAGGAGACGACTCACACTTACCGCACTTGGCGTTCCAATTCGTTAAACCACGGGAAATAGCTCGTTTCCGAGTAGGACGTTGGCTTCGAGCAACAGCCGACTGACGTCAGGCGATGCGGAATTGCATCGACAGTGAGTTAGTAGGCCGAAGAGCCTTCAGAGTGGACGATATCTTCACTCACAGCAAACTGTGAAATCGCTTTCGAACCGTTGGTTCTGTTGCCCGGTTTGGTTGGCTTGCGCTTGAGCGGTTTGCCCCAAGTGGCTGGGTCGTAAAGCGAAAGCCATTGAGCGGCGATCGAGTCGATGTCAAAGCAGCGTTTAGCGTAACGCGACGAGCCTTCTTGCATCCGTCGCACGAGTGCATCATCAACCTGCAATTGTTGAATTGCGGCAACGTATTCTTTGATCGACTGGCAGCGAAATCCGTTTTGGAATCCACCGGTGCCGTCCGCATCGAGGCAGTCGACGTTCGCTTCGCATTCCGAGGTGATGATGGCTTTGCCGTAGCAAACGCTTTCTACTAAGAAGCGAGAGAGTCCCTCCCAGCGGGAGGGAAGCAGCACAAATCGTGCTTTGCGGATCTTTGTGAGAACCTCATCGTGGGGCATATAGTCGGTGATGGTGACGTTGCTTGGCACGTCCGCGGCCATCCCTTCCTGGCCCTCTTCCGCGCTGCCAATCCAGTCGAAGTGCACATCCGGCAAGCTGCGTGCGATGTCCAGAAACTTGTCGAACCCCTTTTGCACGGAGATTCGACCGACGCTGATGACGCCGGTACCGACTTGTTGCGTATCGACATCATCAGGGATGTTCCAGCCGTTGCCGATGTGAATCGATTGGTTGCCTGACATTGAATTCGCGTAGCTCAATTCAGATGGACCGCAGGCAACGGTCTTGCAGAATCGCGAACTGAATCGTTCGAACAGCCAAAACAGGTTGCGGCTCATCCAGCCGTGATCTAGCCGTAAGAACGCGTAGCCACGGGGCGAATAGAGGATTCGCGTCGTGCGCCGCAAAAGTCCCAATACCTTCGCGTAGGCTCCGCCGAAAGAACTGTGGCCGTGAATCAGCCGGACATCACGGTCGATGTGCTTTTGCAGAAAACGAAGGTTCGTCAGATGCCGCAGCGGACCCTTACCAGGTAACGGGACCCATTTGACGCGGCTGTCTAACTCTGCCGTTTCAACGGTCGTGCCATCCCGATCACCGTAGTAGACGGTGACGTCGTGCTCGTTACTCAGAATGCCGACGAGCTGCTTGACCGACTTTGCCGTGCCGTACGCAAAACTCTCTGCGATCTGTACAACTTTCATGTCTTGCTAACCTTGTGGGCGCAGCGCAATCTTTCATAGGTCGCGTTCAGTCTGTGTCTCAGACTAGAAGGCGCCTTCGCGTAGCAGAACCGTCTTAATCGTTCGGAAAAGGATGAGTAGATCACGGCCAAGTGACCAGTTACTTACGTAATCCTTGTCCAACTGTACTCGTCTCTCGTATGTCGTGTTATTTCGGCCGGAGACTTGCCATAGACCGGTGATTCCGGGCAGAACCTGCTTGTAGTCGTCGAAAACGTCACCGTACTTGTCAATCTCCTCGGAGACGATCGGCCGGGGACCGATGAGGCTCATTTGTCCGACGAAGACGTTCCAAAGCTGTGGTAGCTCGTCCAAGCTGGTCTTTCGAAGCACCCGTCCAATACTGGTGATCCGAGGGTCCTTACGCAATTTGTGGTCCCTCTCCCATTCGTCCCGCATTTCGGGGTTGGCATCTAGGTACTGCTCAAGGATCTGGTCGGCATTTGGCACCATGGTGCGAAATTTCCACGCCTTGAAGTACCGGCCTCGGTATCCCACGCGACGCTGCCCGTAAAAGACGGGGCCCGCAGACGTGGCCTTCACAACCATGCCCAGTGCGAGCATGAGCGGGAGGTAGAAAGGAGCGAAAAGGGTCAGCACCAGCAAGTCGGTGCATCGCTTCATCGCAAAATAATTGGCAGGAACTTGAGCGCGGGTTTTGCGCTCAGGCCGAACAGCAACGGCTGGCGTTGCTGCGGCTGGTTCGACGGTTGTCGCGTTGGGCATGATCGTATGGTGTTGGATTGATCCGGAAATCAGTTTTTGTCAGCCAATACTTTCTGGCTAAGCACAATCGTCAAGCCCCCCTATTTGACGGAAGGTGCAGACTAGTCGAGGACCAATCTGTGTTCAAGAGATTCCCTGATTCGCTTCACAAGATTACCGAATGTTGCTATTTCCTAGCCGCAGATTCGGTATTCCGCGGGTTGGATCGTCCTTATTAGTAAAGCAAAGTGAACGATCCGTGTTCAAATGATTTGCGATATGGGCTCTGCACCTTCCACACCAACCAGTCGTTGTTCGAGACCACCGTGGAAATAGCTGAGCTTGTTGGGATCGAGCCCCATTTGATGCAAAACAGTCGCATGAAGGTGTTTAACGTGGAATCGGTTCTCAACCGCGTTGTTCCCCAACTCGTCGGTTGCCCCCACGCTCTGGCCGCCTTTGATTCCCCCGCCGGCCATCCACATCGTGAATCCGAACGAGTTATGGTCGCGTCCTGTGCCCTTGGCGTATTCGGCTGTCGGCTGTCGTCCGAATTCACCCCCCCAAATGACGATGGTCTTCTCCAACAGCCCGCGTTGCTTCAAATCTTTAAGTAGACCAGCGATTGGCTTGTCTGTGCGTCCGCAGTGGTAATTGTGGTTCTTCACCAGGTCACCGTGGGCATCCCAGTTGTCGTCGTTATGGGCTCCACCAGCATAAACTTGGACAAAACGCACTCCACGCTCAACGAGTCGTCTGGCCAGCAGGCAACGCTTGCCGAAGTTCTCGGTCTGTTTTTGGTCGATGCCGTATAGTTCCTGCGTTTTCTTCGTTTCGCGGGATAGATCCACTGCCTCTGGGGCATGCATTTGCATCTTGTAGGCAAGTTCGTAACTCGCGATCCTCGCGGCCAAGTTCGAGTTGTCTGATCGGGCCGCCAGATGCTCGTCGTTGTAGCTCTTGAGCGTATCGAGCATTCGGCGTTGCATGGCCTTGGTCACGCCCTCTCGGCGGTCCAGGTCGATGATCGGAGCACCGGCAGAACGGAAAATGGTGCCCTGGTAGCTTGCGGGCATATAGCCGCTACTCCAGTTTTTTGCACCCGAGATGGGACCACCTGTTGGGTCCAGCATGACGACGAATCCCGGTAGGTTCTCGTTCTCGCTACCAAGTCCGTAGTTGATCCAGGATCCCATCGCTGGGCTGCCGCTTTGGATTTTGCCACTGTTCATCTGCAGCATGGCAGACCCGTGGATAGGGGAATCTGCCGTCATAGACTTCAGGAACGCGATGTCGTCAACACAGGTGGCAACGTTGGGAAACAGCTCGGACACCCACTGACCTGATTCTCCATGCTGTTTGAACGACCATTTCGGGCCAACAACGCGTCCCTTGTTCTTGCTGCCACCTCGTCCTTTCGTCTTGATATCGATGGTTTTGCCATCCAGATCGTACAGCTTTGGTTTGTAGTCGAACGTGTCGACTTGGCTTGGCCCACCGTACATAAACAGAAAGATCACGCTGGTCGCTTGGGGATCGTAGTGCGGATCCTTGGGGGCGAGGGGATTGACGTAGGGGGTAACGCCATCTGCCGCGACAGCTTGCTTTTCAAAGAAACCGTCATTTTCGAGGAGTCCGGAAAGCCCTAAGGCAGTAAAACCGCCACCGGCTTCCCACAGAAATTCGCGTCGTGTTCGTCCGCAAAAGTTTTTCGTTTGTGATCGTTTCATGTCTAGCCTCATGAGCTCGTGTGAGCTGTCTTCGAGCGACTTGTGCCGGAATGCTGCACTCGATTTGCGATAGGTATCGAAACTTTCTCTTAGTCCAAATAGATGAATTCGTTGAGATTCATGATCAGCAAGCAAAACTGATCGAGCGCAACGTCTCTGGTCGTTCCGTCCTGCTTTTGCAGTTGTCTGATGAACTTAAGCCCACGCTTGACTTCATCGTTCGTGGGTTCGCGAGACGTGGCGATGGAAAGCGCCAGCGCGACTTGTTCTTTCAATCGGTTGCCGGCTTCAGACTTCACTCGCGATGCGAATAACGCTGCTTGCTCGTTTAAAAATTCGCTGTTTAGCATTCCCAGTGCCTGGGTTGGCTGCGTTGTTGCAAAACGCACCGGGCAACTAAAGTCGGTGTCAGCTACATCAAAACTTGCAAGAATTGGCGTCACTAACGATCTCTTAACATGAATGTAAACGCTGCGTCGCGCAGATTCCTCGGGGGATGACTTCCCCCAGCCATTCCCTGGGCGAGATTGACCAGCCAGGAATGACGCTGGAATTTTTGGGTAGACACTTGGTCCTCCGGACTTGAGGTTCAATGTTCCGCTTGCTGCCAGCAACGAATCACGAATCTCTTCGGCGGACAAACGTCGCATATTCATTCGCCAGTAGAGGTTGTTAGAAACGTCTTTCGCAAGCTTTTGGGCGTCTCCAGCGGAAGACATGCGGTATGCATTCGAAGTCATCAGCAACTTATGCATCCGCTTTAGCTTCCAGCCGCCGCTCATGAATTCGTGCGCAAGCCAGTCGAGCAATTGTGGGTGCGTCGGTTTGGCTCCCTGAAATCCGAAGTCATTGGGGGTGTCGACGATGCCGCGACCAAAGTGGTGTTGCCACAATCGATTTACCATTACCCGAGCAGTTAGTGGGTTGTCTTTGCTGGTAATCCACTTTGCCAACGCGAGTCGT
>CAYQMZ010000572.1:0-5587 GCA_964418725.1 uncultured Pirellulaceae bacterium | reverse complement strand
GTTTCGGAAGACCTGTTTTTCAAGGACGCCTTCTCTGGAAAACAGTTGGAATTCTTACGGATCAAAGTGTCTGGCCTGAAAGAACAACGCGAACTGGCCGAGGACTCGTACCGACAGTATCAACAGAATAAGGTCGGTCACCTTGCGGTGTATCAAGAGCGAATTACGCAGGCCATCACAAAGCTGCAGAAAGCTAAAACGGAACAGCGATCTCTCAACATTTACGCCGGTATTGAAGGGGTGCTGGCCCAATTGCCGATCACCGAAGGCCAGCAACTGAAGGCGGGAGAGCTTGTTGCCAAAGTCGTGAATCCGAAACGATTGAAGGCGGAACTTCGCGTTGCGGAAGTCGAGGCGCGTTACATCAAACGTGGACAGCGAGCCAAAGTGGATACGCGTCACGGGATCGTTCGGGGAACAGTGACGCGGGTAGAGCCGGAAGTGAAGGAAGGCTCGGTGACGATCGACGTCACCTTTGATGACTCAACATTGCCAACGGAAGCTCGACCGGATCTAAGTGTAACGGGACTGATTGAAGTCGAACGAGTGCCTGATGTCTTGTTTGTTGGGCTTCCAGCATCGGCGATGGCGGAAGGCACGGGGCAGCTATATACGGTGTCGGATCGAAACGCTACGGAGGCATTGCGTAGCACGGAGCATGCGACTCTAAAGCAAGTCGAATATGGAATCGCTTCGGCGAATCAGATTGTCGTTCGCAACGGGCTGAAAGAAGGTGAGCGTGTCATCATCTCGGACCTTTCACGATACGGTGACGTTGAGAGAATTCGTCTTCGCAATTACTCGCCCAATGGATCCTAGCCGTGCCGGAACCTGTTGTCACCGCCGCTGGATTGACAAAGGTCTATTTGACCGACGACATCGAAACGCGAGCGCTGTGGAACATCGACTTAGCTATTGAACAGGGTGAATTCGTCGCAATTACTGGTCCGTCGGGTTGCGGCAAGTCGACGTTGCTTTCAGTACTGGGGCTGATGGACTTACCGACAAGCGGCCGCCTGACGCTTGGCGGTCACGATGCTTCGCGGCTGTCGTTGTGGCAACGGGCACAACTTCGCAATCAACTGATTGGCTTCGTCTTCCAGAGCTTTCATCTTGTCGGCAACTTGACGACTCTGGACAACGTCGCTCTCCCTTTGTCCTATGCAGGCGTGGGACGCACGAGACGGCGGGAGATTGCCGCGAACGCGCTCGCGCGTGTAGGTATGCAGAATCGAGTCAATCACTTTCCCGCACAGCTCTCCGGTGGGCAGCAACAACGTGTCGCCGTTGCGAGGGCGGTTGTAACGCAGCCCAAGCTAATCCTGGCGGACGAGCCTACCGGAAACTTGGATTCGGAGAACGGTGAGCAAATTATGCGTCTGCTGGCCGAGGAACATGAGCGCAGTGGGACAACAATCTGCCTTGTGACGCACGAATTGCTACATGCGGAGCGCGCCGAACGTCGCATCGAGCTTATGGATGGCCGCGTCGTCGCCAACACAGGTACGTCGCGATGATTGATGTCTTCCGTTCTGCTGTGTGGCAGCTGTACCAGCATCGAGCGACGACGTTGATGGCTCTTTCCTCGTTGGTGATTGGAATCACGCTGGTTGCTACGACAGCGAGTATCGTTGATCACGCCTTGTTTCGTCCGCTCCCGTTCCACCAGCCCGATCGCCTGGTCATGTTGCGAACGGAAAACGTCGAGGAGAATCTGTTTGACGAACAGGTATCGATGATCGACTTCGCCGATTGGGAGCATGAGTGCGAAACGATGGACATCGCGGCGTTCTTTCTGAATCGAATCGATCTTCCGTACGAGGGAGGATACCGACGGCTCTTGGGGCTCTACGTTTCGCCTTCGTTCTTTGAAGTGTTGTGCATCAAGCCCTATCTGGGCGTTGACCTCCGCGACTTTGAGACGACCGGCCACTGGAAGCAAATCATGCTGAGCCCCGAGGTCTGGCGCGAGCAATTGAAGGGCGACCCGTCCAAGATTGGCAGTATCATCCGAATCAACAGTTGGGCGTCGTATCCCAATCCCGGTAGTCTCTCCTTCCAGCTCACGGGACTGTTGCCCGAAGGAATGCGGTGCGTTCCCAGTCGTTCAGTCTTCGTCGATCAGCAAGGCACTGGGATCGATAGGTCGCTGGACTTTGTCGTCCCGATCAATATGAGTCGTGGCCAATACGCGAATCGACCATTTCGGGACGTAGACGCCATGGGAAGACTACGTCCAGGTGTGTCGATGTCAGAAGCCCAAGCCGAAATGGATGTTATCTGCGGCAGGTTGGCTGATCGCTTTCCAGAGTCGAACAAAGGCTGGCGAGTTCAATTGGTGCCGTTGCGAGAGTACCTAGCCAGTGACGTGCGCCAGGTCGTGCTCGCTACATTGTTGGCGGCGTTCCTGGTGTTTGTCGTTGCGATTGCGAACGTTGTGCACATGATGCTTGTGCAATTTCAGCAAAGACAAAGTGAAATGGCCATCCGGTCCGCTGTCGGAGCAACTCCGATCTCATTGGTCAGTCAGGTTGCTGTTGAGTTCGTCTTGATCGTTCTGTTTGCAATTGGATTGGGGCTGGCGTTGGCAAAGGTTGGAACGCCGCTGGTGATGCAGATGGCTCCTGAAAAGTTGCGTTGGTTGCCGACGCAACTGAGTCTGAACGCTGTTGCTTTTGCGGCAATGCTGACGCTGCTGAGCGGGCTATTCGTTTGGTGGTTGGCGCTCCGACGTGCTGCTTCACCGAATCTTGTGTCTCTGTTGGCGGCTAATAGTAGAACTGCATCTTCGGACGAGACGACTGTTCGCACGCTGGCACGAATGACTCAAATTCAGTTAGTGGCTACATACTCTCTTGTCGTCGCGGCTGGGCTGCTTTTCTTGCGAATACGGCAATTGAGTCAAGTCGATCCCGGTTTCCAGACAGACAATCGAATCTCCATGACGGTTTCGCTGCCGGCGGCCAAGTATGGTTGGAACCACAACAGCATATTCAACCATGCGGTAATCGAGAGATTGCGGCAGACACCTGGGGTCGTTGATGCGGCGGTAATTTTGGGGATGCCAATGGGGAACAATCCCCTGAGCGCGAAGATCTCTGTCGAGGGGCGACCGCTCATCCGCTCGGGAGACTTGCCGCCGGCATTCATTCGCGTCATTAGTGACACCTACTTCACAACCATGGGGATTCCGCTCATCCGTGGTCGGCACTTTGAGCCCAGCGATTCAATTGGCGAAATTGCAATGAATCGGACAGCGATTGTCAGCCAGAGCATGGCCGACCGTTGCTGGCCAGGGCTTGATCCTATTGGGAGACGATTCAAACCGTTCGATGGGTATCGATTGTGGATGGAGGTGGTAGGCGTTGTCGGAGACGTCCACAGCGACGGGATCGACAGAGGGCCCGTGATTGATATTTACTACCCTGAAAAACTATATCCACAGTCCAGTCCCAATCTGGTCGTGCATACCAGCACCGACTCGTTGGCCATGATGGGCAGAATTCGCGAAGCCGTTTGGCAAGTCGACGCAGACGCTTTCATCACGAACATTCGTACGATGGATGGTGTGATCATCGATTCGCAGGCTGAACGGTTTTTCGGACTCCGCCTGCTGTCCGTGCTCTCAGTCATTGGTTTCGTACTGGCTGTATGTGGAATCGTTGCCACTTCGTCGCATTCCATTTCGCGGCGTTCGGATGAACTCATGATTCGCATTGCGTTCGGAGCCAATCCAACGGACATCATTGGCTTGGTAGCTTTCGAACAGCTGAAGTTAGTGGTCCCGTCGCTGTTGGTGGCAGTGCTCGCAGCCGCGATGATCGTACCGTCGCTAGGTCTGAGTTGGTCAGATCAAGTCTTGTATCAGCGGTTGGCCTATTTCGGCGTTCCGTGCCTGATGGGAGTTGCATCGCTGATGTCTAGTGGGCTGGTGGCGATGCGACGTTGCGGGGTTCAAGCCAAGTAAGTTGATTTAATCGCCGTATGTGCGGAACAAGCGCGCGGTGCGGATTTGCGAGGAACGGGCGGTGAACCTCGGACATCCCGCATAGTGAAATTTTGTGTAGTACGTCTATCGTTTCGATTCGGGGAAACTTGCTACAATTCGCAGAACATGCGGACTCGTTTTACGCGGTAGTCAGTCGATTTACCGCTCACCAACCGTGCATTTCGTATCATGACTGCTGGTGTAGCAAAGCCTCGAATTAGTTGCCTTGATCTGGATACGTTTTTCGTATCCGTAGAACGGTTAAGGCAGCCAGACTTGGTGGGCAAGCCAGTTGTCGTCGGTGCGAAACCAGGCACTCGCGGTGTTGTTTCGGCAGCAAGCTACGAAGTGCGAGAGTTCGGTGTTCGATCTGGAATGCCGATCGCTGAGGCGTATCGACTAGCCCCGCACGCGATTTATGTTTCGGGGAAGCACAGCGACTACGGCAAGCACTCCGCACAAGTGAAGTCAATCTTGGAGCGATTCTGTCCCGTCGTACGTGCCGCAAGTATTGACGAGTTCTTTCTGGATTTCAGCGGCTGCGAAACGATGTACCGCAAGCCCGATGATCTGGACGAAGATTTCACAATCGAACGAACTGTGCGCGAGATGCGAATTGCAATTCAATCCGAATTGGGATTGCCCGCCAGCGCGGGCATCGCGTCGCACCGGTCCATCGCAAAGATCGCCTCGGGCGCAGCAAAACCTGCGGGTGTCTTGATGATTCGCGCTGGTGAAGAATTCGATTTCGTCGCCGAACTCTCCGTGCGCCGCTGGCCGGGGATTGGTCCCGCCGCAGAGAAGAAGTTGAATTCGTACGGGATCAAGACGTTAGGACAACTGTTGCAGTCTGGTATTGCTGAATCAGAACCCGTCCGCAAAGTCGTATTCGGTGAGTCGAGTAATTCACTTGGGCGAAATCGACCCGCGTTTCGAGAACATGACCCAAATGGTCTCGCGTTGGGGAGCATCTCGAATGAATGCACCTTCGCAGCGGACGTCGGCGAGTATCAAAAGATTTGGGACCAGTTACGCGGACTCAGCGAGCGTGTTTGCTGGCGGATGAGGCAGCGAAGTGTTCAGGCACGTACGATTACGCTCAAACTGCGCTACTCCGACTTCGAGACGATCACCCGTGGCCGCACCATCAAGCCGACGGATTCTGAGCGAACGATTTTCGAATGCGTCTCACGGTTGCTAACTGAAAACTACGACACGAACCGACGCATTCGCCTGTTGGGCGTTTGTCTTTCGAATCTGCTGCACCACGAGCGACAGTTGGAATTGCCGTTCGATGCAAAAGAACAAGACTCTCCTGGCGTAGGGCAGGCAATCGATGAGGTTCGAGATCGATTTGGCTACGACGCAATCCACTTCGGCAAGAAGACCGGAGGACGTTGGAAGGAGTAGCTGCCCGAGATGGAAGGTCCGCAATGGATCGCACCTGCGATCGCCTTGCATGTGCTGCACACCAGTCGGTCCGCTTCGAAACAGTTAATAGCAGCTCTAGTGCGCTGAGTCGTTAGCTCTTTAGATGTAGCTCCCGGTTCCTACCTCGTCATTACTCACAAGTACGTCGATTGATCGCTTCCTCACTTC
>CAYQMZ010000571.1:0-5587 GCA_964418725.1 uncultured Pirellulaceae bacterium | reverse complement strand
CCTATGCCCGTCGCTTGTGCGCCGGGAGCGTCGGCCGTTTCCGTCGATACGACCTCGCCATTTACGTAGCAGGTTGTCTGGCCTTCGCGAAACACGATCGCCACGTGATTCCATCCAATGAGCTTTGAGGTTGCGAAAGACAGTTTGCATGGTGGCTTTTCATCCTCAGTTGTCCAGCCGCATTCAATTCTCGCCGTATTCCCGTTGTCGACCGACATCCATAGCGAACTATCTCCGACGCGTTGCTGAATCAGCGGGCCATTCCAACCAAGTAGCCAGGCCTCGATCGTGAAGCTAGAGCACTCATCAAAACGCACCGGCGGCACGCTCATGTGCGCACTCTCTTTCAAAGCCAGTAGGTGTGGTCGTAAGGTTCTGTCGAATATAGATCGCCGAGTCCAGCGTATGTCTGGCAGCAGTTGGTCTTTGTCATCCGCCAGATAACGCATGTCGATCGAGTAGTACTTTTTCTCTGCAACGGTGAATGAGTCTGACTGCAGGAACAAGATCTGTCGTAAGGCGGGGCGACCTGTTTGCTGTAACAGAGATTGCTCAGTCTTCTGTGCGGCGAGATTCGTTGGTGAGCCATGGTGCGATGCCTCGCGACCACGGCGCCATACTGCGATGTGGCTCGAATCGGTGTTTCTGATTGACTGTTCAAGGACGTAGCCGGACGACTCGAGCAGCGTGTTGGCTTTGGTAAGCGTTGCATCATCGAGACTCATGGCGAAGGCGTGCCGCGGCCCGACCAATCCGTCAGCTTCTTCAAGCAATCGAGACGTCGAAACAGGAACGCTTCCCCCCTCCGCGGGAGGCGGATTGAATGATTTCGCCCATCGTTGACGAAGACTAGGTAACACTTCTTCGCGATGGTTACGCAATACAGGCAGGATGCCGGCGAGCTGGTTTCCATCGGCGGACGCAATGAGATCGATCAGCGTTTCCGGATCGTCTTTGTGAATTTGTGCCAAAATCGTTGTTGCGACACGTTGCGTTTCCGGGTCGCTGGAGTCACGAAAGTATTTCCTCAGTGGTTTCGACAACCGATCTCGAAGCGGCTGTAACAGTTCTGCCCAGTCGCGTAGCTCAAGCAGGTTCCGGCGAATCAGTTGGTCCGTAACGTCGGAGACACCACGATCTGGAATTCTGCTCGAGTCGATTTGTGCGATCAAACAAGAGGCACGGAACCGACGTTCGGCTGGTTCTTTCGATTCCGGGTTGGCAATCATTTCAAGCGACGGTAAGAGCCCAGCACTTAGTGGTGTCAGGCTTCGGCAGGCAGCTGCGAAGGTATCGGCATTGGCGGTCATCAAGCGGTCGATCAACTCAGGGTGTGGCGTTCCCTGTCGGCGACTCAATGCAACCAAGGCCTTTAGTTGTTGATCTTGTGACAGCGAGCGATCGTCAAACTTCGATCGAAGTTTCGTAGTGATTTGTGACGACCCGAATGTAGCCGTGTGCACATGTTGAGGCAGTTCGGTCTGACGTGCGTTGACAATTCGCTCTGTCAGCGTGTCCATTTCTCGTTGCGACTTCCAGTTCATCCAGAAGAGGAATGCTGACGCCACCAACGCGGACGTGAGAGCGATTCGCCCAAGGTACCGTTGGTCCGCGGTCTTCATCATGGCTCGTTCGGAATCTGACGAATCCCGCAACGGCACAAATAGGCGGATGCTCAGCCATTCGCCAATTGATGGCAGATGCTGCTTTGCTTTCGAGTCCGCCCACCAGCTCGCACGTTCTGCCAAACACAGTTCGGCGCGTCCTCGCAAGGTTTGTTTGTCCTTTTGAGTCAGCCATTCCCTGAGCGGAGCGACCATAAAGTCGTGAGCCAACAGATAACCAGACTCTGTGGCCGCTGTGTCTTCGCCAACACCTTCGTCGCGAACAACTTCCGTTGGTGTAATGAGTCGCAGTTCACGATCGAGCAGCCGTATCAAGGCATCAAAACGCTCTGGTTGTTTCTCGTAGCCCGAGGCCCTCAGCAGTTCTTCGCGACTCTTCAAGCTGCCCTTGATTTCGATGTTTCGAGCAGGCAACAAAGCCTTTAAAACGCGCCGAGCGGCGGCGCGATGCAGGCGACATTCTGGATGCTGAGCATTCGCGCCGAAACTCTGCTCCAGGAAGGCGACGCCCAAACCGTGTTGGCCAATCGCGTCTAAGCTCGCGGAATTCCATGGTCGATCGCGAGTGATTTCCGTGAACAATGCGAGCTGTACAGGTACGACGCGACCATTTTCACTGATCGATTCGATGGCGGCATTCAGAAATGACTCTTGATCCGTCGAAAGCTTGTTTTCGTCGTCGGCGAAGTGGTCGAGTGCTTTGCCGAACTTGATCAGCGTTTGCCGAGCGTGCTTTTCTGGTAGCGTCGAAACGGCTGCGAAGTTACTGCCTTGCTCTACGGGTATGTCTAACTCGTACAGCAGTCGAGCCGCCATCATTCCGAACTCGTCGCGGACCATTAAAACGCATTGCAGGTGCTCACCATCACAGTGACGAAACGCGGATACGAGTCGGCTGGCTTCGACTTCGTTGCGTTCCAGCCACTGCTCGAACTGGTCGATGAAAACGCAGTGCTTCGGACGGTCCTTCCTGCGTAGTTCAGCGAAGGCCTCGACCAGATCATTCGTTTTGATGTCTGGGATTTGCCGGTGAATCGCTTCCAACAGCGTGGCTTCGGTGTGCTCAGCAGAAGCTTCAATGAACAACGGGCGAACACCGTCAGGCAAGCGAGGGATCAGACCTGCCTTTACCAAGGATGACTTGCCGGAGCCTGAAGGACCTGAAAGCAATCCGATTCGAAAAGGGTGGGACGATTTGGGCGAGATTCGATTTAGCCAAAACGCAAGTGAAGTTGGCAGGCCAGAACGGTCAAACGGACCGGGAAGGAGTTCCACGAAAGTATCTGCATCGGCCTCGTCGAATGAGCGAAGTCCACGCGGAATGACTACGTTGCTGGCACCTGTTCTGTTGGAGTGCGTGTTCGACGGTTCGCTGGCCGGTTTGGCAACCGCGGAAAGTTCGGCTCGAAACTGGTCCAACGATTCGTAGCGATCTGAAATTCGCGGCGCAATAGCTCTCATGCAAACGCGGTCGATTTGCGGCGAGAGATCCGCGACGTGGTGGATTGGCGAAGCACACGAACCTTCTCGAATCGCTTCGAGCACCTCACGCATGCCGGAACCAGAGTAAGGCCGATAGCCGGTCAGCAATTCATACAGTATCACGCCCAAACTGAAGATGTCCGTCCGATGATCAATCAGATGCGATTCGTTGGCGGCCTGTTCGGGGCTCATGTAGGCCGGTGTGCCCACGAACGCGTTTCGATCGCGTGGCGCGTCAGTTTCCATGGCCAATCCGAAGTCGGTGACGTAGGCCTTTCGCTTCGAGTCCAGCAAAATGTTCGCCGGCTTCAGATCGCGGTGCACGAGTCCGCGTTGGTGTGCGTAAGCGAGTGCTTCCGCAACTTGCGTCACGATAGCGATCGACTCATCGACGCTTGGACGACGTTGCTTCATCAGTTGCGCAAGGTTCTGCCCTTTGATCAATTTCGAAACGACGTAGCAGACACCGTCTGAACTTCGTCCCGTGTCGTAGACAGGGACGATCGCAGGATGGTCAAGTTTTGCGACCAATCGTGCTTCATTTAGGTAGGCATCCAGATCGTATTCATTCGCTCGGTGAGCATGCGGGACTTTGATGGCGACATCGCGTCGCAACGATTGGTCGAAGGCGCGGTAAACGGTTGCGAATCCGCCGACGCCGAGTTTTTCCAGCAGCACATAACGTCCTTCGCTGAAACGGAAATCGCTGAGCGGATCCGCCATGCCATACGAAGAGGAACGTGATGAAGGTGCCTTACTAGACGACTTTTCTTGTTGCTTGGTCTGTTGGTCAATTAGTTCTGCGAACGCGCGGCGAACGCACACTTCGTCGCCTGCGAACCGCTTCAGGTATTGCTCGATCTCTGGCTGCTCGCCGCGCTGTTGAAGATAGTCAAGTTCTAGCGAGAGTAGTTCAGCCAAGAGTGCCGAGCGTTCGCTGTCGTCGTCGGCCCGTGCAATGAACTCCTCGATTTGTCGCGGCTTGTCATCCTGCCAAGATTGCTCGAATTGTTCACACGCTTCGTCGATGCGTTCGAGGGCGTGAACTGGCAATTTCGAATGGCGGCTAATCATTGTCGTCCAGGATTTCCTGTTGGCATTTTTCGCGAATCAGGTGTAGGCGTCGTTCGATCGTGCGTTCTGATCTGCCGAGTTGCTTAGCGATCTCAGCGTTGCTGTAACCTTCCATCTTGGCCACGGCAATCTTCTGAAGTGTTTCGTCTTCCAAGTGAGCCAGCAGTTCCTCGCACGATTCCGTCATCATTAAGACCATCTCGGGAGAAGGCTCGTCTCCAATGACTTGAATGATGGCGTCTTCACCGGCGGGGTTCTGGCTGAATATCGGTTGGATCGTTTCCTCGCCGCCACGCCGCACGGTAGTGTCTCGCCGCTGTTGATCGATGATCTTCCGCGCGGCCATACGTAGAAGTAACCGCCAAAGATCGTCGCGACCCGACAAATCTGGAAAACGGCCGTTTTCCGCGGCTCTATAGAAGCTTTCAAACACGCTGATCGCGATGTCTTCTTCGTCCGCCAGCTGCTGTTGTCGCCCCCGTAGCCGCTGACGAGCCATTCCCACCAGCCGATGGTAGTAGCGTTCCCAAATCTCGCGAGCCGCCATGGAGTTCCCGGTTTTTACTTCGTCAATCCAGCGACTGACGGAACGCTCGTCGGACATGAAAGCTACTCGAAAGCTGTCTGTGAAAGTTGTGGCCTCTAGTCTACACCGTGGCTTCGGTGAGCGGAGTCATATCGGCTTTGCAGCTCGACAAAGAGCCCGAAATATTGGTGGTGTTGCGCGCTTTTTGGCAAAGTAATTTTATTCGTTCAGGTTGTCGGAGAGCGATTTTTTTCTGCGGTTGCTTGGTCGCTGTCGAAGGCTGAGCAACGTCGCTCGGCTGGGTTGCGGCATCTCAAGGCAGTCCTACTCAGGAGCAGAACTATGTCTCGTTCGAAATCAAACAATCGCTCAAAGTCAACTAATCGACGTTCTCAACCACGCCGGTTCGGCATGGAGTCGATGGAAGCACGACGCCTGATGGCCGGTGACCTGGCAGTCGCCGGCGAAGTCGTCGAAATCGAACCCGCTGCACCGATCGCTGTTGTCGCCAACAACGATACTCCAATGCCGCAAACGCGAGAGCATATCTTACTAAGTCGACAGGTTAGCATTCCTGCTGTCGCATCCGAGTCCGAAGCTGATACGAAATCTGGACGCGGTGAAGGCTTCGTCGCCAGCAATGGTACCACGGTTGGAACGGCCGAGGACGTACTGGCTCCCGAGCTTGAAACAGATCCACAGCCAACTGGTTTGTCCGCCCGCGGCACCACAGTAGAGACTGCGGAAGATGTACTGGCACCTGAGCTTGAAGCAGATCCGAAGCCGACCGGTTTGTCCGCACGTGGCACTACGGTCGAGACTGCGGAAGACGTATTGGCTCCGGAGCTTGAAACTGATCCGCAGCCAGCCGCTTTGTCCG
>CAYQMZ010000570.1:0-5594 GCA_964418725.1 uncultured Pirellulaceae bacterium | reverse complement strand
GGACAAGGCAGAAGACAAAAAGTACATCGCGGACATGAAAAGCCGAGCTAACGGCGAAGGCGTGAAAAGCCTTTTGATCATGTGTGATGGCGAAGGACGTCTCGGCGACCCCAATCTGGCGGCTCGAGCCAAGGCTGTAGAGAATCACTTCAAATGGGTGGCCGCTGCGAAAGAACTAGAGTGCCATTCCATTCGTGTTAACGCTGCCAGCGGCGGAACCTATGACGACCAAGTGTATCGAGCTGCCGACGGTCTTCGAGCTTTGTCGGAATTTGCCGACGACCACGACATCAACGTAATCGTTGAAAACCACGGTGGCCTGTCCTCCGACGGTGCTTGGTTAGCGAAAGTCATTCAAACTGCTGATCACAAACGATGCGGTACGCTGCCCGACTTCGGAAACTTCCGTGTCTCCGGTGACAACTGGTACAACCGCTACAAGGGTGTCCTGGAACTGATGCCGTACGCAAAGGCAGTCAGTGCCAAGTCACATGACTTTGACGCAGCCGGTAATGAAAAGAATACGGACTATCTGCGCATGATGAAGATCGTCATGGACGCCGGTTACCACGGTTACGTCGGAATCGAGTACGAAGGTGGTGGCCTGAGTGAGGGCGAAGGCATCATGGCGACCAAGAAGCTGCTGGAACGCGTGCGCAAACAGCTTGCCTAGTAGAACAGCTCAACGCTGACGAAATCTGAAACGCCAGGCGTTACAAACGCTTGGCGTTTTTTCGTGAGCTATCCAAGCTTTCTCTGAGTCTGCGGGGGCAGAGTCCGCTTCTCTTTAAATGCGCTCACGCTGGCGTTTCCGAGAGGCGAATCACGGAAACGTTCCTTTACGCAGCCAGTCGCTGCCCATCACGAATCGATTCAAGCTCGCTGAGCAATTCGGAATTCAACGTTTCCTCTAAACCGCGCAGGATGTCCGCGACATGATGACCATCCATTAGGCGATGGTCGTACGTGATCGTCACCCGGCACGTGCCGTCTTCTTGGATGGGACCGTAGGTAAAGCCCGACGTCAGCATCGACGGAGGATTCTGAATTTCAGCTCCCTGCCCCGAGATTGTCGAAAGAAAGAACGTTCCAAGGCGTTTGCACTTTTTCTTGCCCGACACCTGAAATGTCAGCCACCAACAGATCCGGCGAATGAGTGCCGCCTTCCTCGCGAGCCAAAGTTGACGACGAAATACGGTCTCAACCGGCTCACTTTGAAACCGATCGATTTCTGCTTGAATGGCTGCCAACGGCTTCGTCGACAAGTCGCTCAACTGAGCCCAAAAGAGCCAGTCGTCCCCCTCGAACTGACGTTTAACAACCAGCGTTCCCACGTGTGCATGATGCCGATATAGATGCGCCGTCGGCCAGCTCATCCACGTATCAAGTAGCCGAGGAAAACGATCTGCGTTGATTGCATACGCCTTCAACCACACCGCAGGCCAAGAGATCCGGCGTGAACCAATACCCGCGTCGGCTCGAGCGGTGACCAGCTTTCCGATGGAGAACTTGCGATCGTGCGCGCACGTCGGCACATATCGGTCGTAACGAAGAATGTCACAGACAGTCGCTCTGCTTGGCGGAATTCTCATCGTCGCAGTTCTGAGTTCTTGGCGTCTAATCGAAGCGGAACGTCGGAACGCAAACAGAAACTTCTTGCCACGGTTCATCGCCGTACGCGTTCGTCACACGCGGCTGAACTTAACGCAAACCGAACGTCGCACGAACATCGTTTGGTGCTAGCAGAATCCT
The DNA here is from genome assembly GCA_964418725.1 of uncultured Pirellulaceae bacterium. GTDB lineage: Bacteria > Planctomycetota > Planctomycetia > Pirellulales > Pirellulaceae > CAYNJG01. Next base: position 3,842 of record CAYQMZ010000570.1, on the reverse strand, counting down.
CACAACGAATACGGGCGCAACTCTGACTACTTGCCCGGTCCGAAAAACTACTCCAACTTCACAAAATCAGTGCGGTGACGTGTAGAGTTTTCCGATAACGAAAGCGTTCCGCGTGATAGCACGTGGAGAATGTTTGCGTGAAACCGGCGAAGGAATGAATAGCACACCTCATTTCGTTCTGTTCTCAAGGACGGGGGAACAGACATCTAATCATGGTACGCATGGAGGTAGCTGGCATTTTCGACTTGAGTCATCCGATGGAGACTTCAAGTTAGAAGCGTACGACGTCGAACTAGAGGCGACTCGCGAGCGGCTTGAATTGCTTTCTGTCGTTCGCGGCTTAGAAGCGCTAGATCAACCGTCGGAAGTAACACTCGTCACATCGAGTCGGCAGATCGCCCGCGCGGTCCGGCAAGGACTAGAGTACTGGCGGAGTCGCAACTGGATGTGGGAGCGGTTCGGCGAGAAGGTCCCCATGAAGAACGGGGATCTTTGGAAGCGAGTCGACGCCGCGTTGCAGATCCACAGCGTCCGATGCCGGACGTATCGACTGGACCCGCGGCCGGAGTCTACGTCAGTTCATCGCGCGGTCCCCACTCCGAAGTTTGTCTCGCGGCGACGCGATGCTAAGCAGTCGCAACGCAGATCGCTGATGTTTCGGCCTGTTGTCAGTGTCGTCCGTCGAACTGCGCGATCACTGCAGACGGTTTCGGAGGCACTGCTTGCCGTTGTTCCGGATGCACCGGGCAACCCTCACCTGACCTAACGCGCACCTTGAATACGCACCACCAATGCGGACTTCGGCACGGCTGAAGTCCAACTAATGTTCCGATTGGTTCGCGACCGAATCTCTCAATCCCTCAACCATTGAACCTTATCCCCAAGAAACGAGAGATCAAAGATTTCTCAACAACGGAGACATACCTGTGAAAACCCATGTTACACTTGACGGCATTGGAGCCTTGGCTGAGGGACGTCACGAACGACCGCTCGATGTTTTGGGGCCGCAAGAAGTTGAAGTGAACGGCAAGAAGGCGGTAACCGTTCGCGCTTTTCTACCCAAATCAAAACAGGCTTGGATTCTTCACGAATCCCACGAACTTCAGCAGCCAATGCGTCGCATTCATCCTTCGGGAATGTTCGAGGCAATTTTGCCTTGGGCTGCTCGAAAGAACGAGGCTCGCTACCAGCTCCGAACCGAAGACGCTGCCGGTAACCAGATCATCATGCACGACCCCTATGCTTATTCACCGCTCCTATCGGAGTTCGATCTGCACCTGATTGGCGAAGGTCGCCACTGGAGTGCGTACGACAAAATGGGTGCCCATCTGCGGACTGTGGATGGAGTGCAAGGCGACAACTTTGCCGTATGGGCACAGAACGCCAGTGGCGTAAGCGTTGTTGGAAACTTCAACGACTGGGATGGTAGCCAACACCAAATGCACAAACGTGGTGCAAGTGGCGTTTGGGAACTGTTTATCCCAGCTCTCAAAGAGGGCGAGATCTATAAGTATCGCGTCAACTCGAACAACTGGTGCGTGGATAAGTTCGATCCGTACGGATTTGCTTCCGAGTTACCACCACGCACGGCAACCATTGTCACCGACCTAACTCGCCATCAGTGGCAAGACGATGGTTGGATGGCTGCTCGCAAAGAAACGAATTGGAACGAGCGTCCGATCAGTATCTATGAAGTGCACCTCGGCAGTTGGCGACGTGGCAGCACCAATCCCACGGACTGGCTCAGCTACCGCGAACTGGCCCACCAGCTAGTGGAATACTGTCAAGAGATGGGTTTCACGCACTTGGAATTGATGCCCATCAGTGAGCATCCCTTCACGGGCAGCTGGGGCTACCAGACGACAGGCTACTTCGCGGCGACCAGCCGTTACGGAACGCCCGAAGACTTCATGTACTTCGTGGACTTCTGCCACCAAAACGGCATCGGCGTGATCATCGACTGGGTTCCCGCTCACTTCCCGAAAGACGATCATGGCTTACGTCGATTCGACGGCACAGCTTTGTATGAGCACGAAGATCCTCGCAAAGGCGAGCACCCTGACTGGGGAACGATGATCTTCAACTATGGTCGCAACGAAGTGAAGAACTTCTTGCTGTCCAACGCGTTGTTCTGGTTCGACAAGTACCACATTGACGGACTACGTGTGGATGCCGTGGCTTCAATGCTGTACCTGGATTACAGCCGAGAAGGCGGCGAGTGGATCCCCAACAAGTACGGCGGACGAGAAAACCTTGAGGCCATCGAATTCATCAAGGAGTTCAATGAGCAGTCGCACGCTCAATACCCCGGAGTTCTTACGATCGCCGAGGAATCGACAGCCTGGGGTGGAGTCTCTCGTCCCACAAGCGACGGTGGGCTAGGTTTCTCGCTGAAGTGGAACATGGGTTGGATGAACGACACGCTTCGCTACATGCGTGAAGAGCCAATTCATCGGCGATACCATCACAACGAACTCACGTTCAGCATGATCTACGCCTTCCACGAGAACTTCGTACTTCCGTTCTCACATGATGAAGTAGTCCACGGCAAGGGCTCGTTGTTGGATCAGATGCCAGGCGATCTCTGGCAGCGATTCGCCAACCTGCGGATCCTCTATAGCTACATGTGGACGCACCCAGGTAAGAAGGTGTTGTTCATGGGTGGTGAGGTTGCACAGTGGCACGAGTGGAACCACGACGAAAGCGTTCAGTGGCACCTGCTGCAGTGGGAATCCCACAAGGGTATGCAAAACCTGATCAAGGACCTGAATCGCGTCTACCAAGAGCACTCCGCTTTGCACGAAGTCGATTTCACTGAAGACGGATTCGAATGGCTAGACAGTCACAACGCCGACGAGAGTGTTGTCGCCTACGTCCGCAAAGGCAAGGATCCCGGAAACATGGTTGCCGTAGTGTTGAACCTGACGCCGGTCCCACGCATGGAGCACCGCATCGGAGTTCCTGGCCCCGGCTGGTACGAAGAGATCTTTAACTCTGACTCAGAGCGTTACGCTGGCTCGAACATCGGCAATGGAAATGGCTGCGAGGCAGAACAGATTCCATGGAATGGACGTGAATGGTCCGTTCGATTGTCGCTGCCACCACTTGGTGCGTTGATGTTCAAGCCACACTGGAAGTAGGCTCATCTCCTAGCCTTGAAATCTTGAAAACGGCGCACGTTCGGTCACGTGCGCCGTTTTTGTTTGTCATCGCTGCCCTTCCAGCTATCCTGCCGGTGCGTCGTTTGACCCGTCATCCTTTGCCGCAGCGTACCCATGGAATTCGCGACATGAACTACACAGAACTCAGAGAACGAATTCGCGAGGGGGACCTTAGCGCGGTCAAGGTAGCGATCGAACAGAATCCAGACTTGCTGCACACACACGATCCTCGCGGCGAAGCGTGGGAAGAGCGAACGGCATTGCATTGTGCGGCCCGCTACGCCCATTTGGACATCGTCACGTATCTCGTCTCGCAGGGGGCCGAGGTCTATTCGAACCCGATGAATACGTATCCGCCGATTTTCATCGCTGACAATTATCGCAACTGGCCGGATCGCCCCAACGCCGAACACATCGTTGAGTACTTCCTGAATGAGATTCCCGAAAAAGCCGACGGCGCGCAAGGCCTTGGCGTAACCATTAACCTCGCCGCGCGAGCCGGGTGGACGGATATTGTGCGAAAGCACATCGAACGAGATCCGCTTTCCGTGCATCAACGCGGCTGGATCGGCGATACGCCGCTACATTGGCCCTCGCACAATGGTCACCTAGAGATCGTCGAGCTGTTACTCGATCACGGAGCCGATATCGAGGCCGACGAAGTCAATTGCTATGGTGGAA